>NZ_JBMGQR010000006.1:0-105634 GCF_049059935.1 Solicola agrisoli
CTCGGAGACCGGCGCCACGACCGCTACGCTCTCCCCCATCGAGGGCCTCACCGACGACACCGCGGACGAGACGTACCTGACCCTCATGCAGCAGAACCTCGCCGCCATCCAGAAGGCCAACCGTTGTTCATGAGCACCCGACCGTGACCGCCACCGCGGCACCGCCCGTCCAGCTGACCGACGTCACGGTCCAGCTCGGCGGGCGTCCGGTCGTCCAGGGGGTCGACCTCACGGTCGACGCCGGCGAGTTCGTCGCCCTGCTCGGTACCAACGGCTCGGGCAAGAGCACCCTGATGCGCGCCGCCGTCGGCCTCCTGCCGCTCGCCGGCGGCAGCGCCCGGCTGTTCGGCGCGCCGGTCGACCGGTTCCGCGAGTGGGCACGTCTCGGCTACGTGCCGCAACGCTCCACCGCCGTCTCCGGCGTGCCCTCGACGGTCGGCGAGGTCGCGCTCAGCGGGACCCTGTCGCGACGCCGCGTCGTCGGCCTCCCCCGTCGCGCCGACCGTCGCGCCGCCATGGAGGCCCTGGAGCGCGTCGGCCTGGTCGACCGCGCCCGCGACGCCGTCACCGAGCTGTCCGGCGGCCAGCAGCAGCGCGTGATGATCGCGCGGGCGCTCGCCGGACGCTGCGACCTGCTCGTCATGGACGAGCCCACCGCCGGAGTCGACCAGGAGAGCCAGGTCGTCCTCGCCGACCTGTTCCGCGGCCTGGTCGGCGAGGGACGCTCGGTGTGGCTCGTCGCGCACGAGCTCGGCCCCCTCGCCGCGCTGGTCGACCGCGCGGTCGTGCTGCGGGACGGCCGCGTCGTCCACGACGGCGCCTACACGCCGGTCTTCGGCGAGCCCCACGCGCACGACCACCCGCACGGCGAGGAGCCCGTCCGCCCGACGGGCGTCGCGCCGCACGGCGCCTGGGGGTCGACCGGCTGATGCTCGAGCTGCTCGACTACGACTTCATGCGACGCGCGCTCGTCGCGGCCGTCCTCACCGGCCTCACCGCACCCGCCATCGGCACCTACCTGGTGCAGCGGCGCCTCGCGCTCCTCGGCGACGGCATCGGCCACATCGCGCTGACGGGGGTCGCGCTCGGCCTGCTCACCGGGTGGGCCCCGATCCTCACCGCCGTGATCGTCGCGGCGCTCGGTGCGATCGTCATCGAGCTGCTCCGCGTGCACGGCCGCACCAGCGGCGACGTCGCCCTGGCGCTGCTGTTCTACGGCGGCATCGCCGGCGGCGTGCTGCTCACCAACCTCGCGGGCGGCTCGGCGGCCACGCTCAACAACTACCTCTTCGGCGCCATCACCACGGTCTCGGACGGCGACCTGCGTCTGGTCGCCGGCCTGACGGTCCTCGTGCTGGTCCTGGCGGTCGGGCTCGCTCCGCAGCTGTTCGCGGTGTGCCAGGACGAGGAGCACGCCCGCGTCAGCGGCGTGCCCGTCCGCTTCTACGGCCTGCTCATCGCCGTCCTGTCGGCCGTCACGGTCACCGTCGCCATGCGCACGGTCGGCCTGCTGCTCGTGTCGGCACTGATGGTGGTGCCCGTGGCGACGGCCCAGCAGCTCACGCGCAGCTTCCGGGTGACGTTCGGCCTGGCCATGGCCATCGGCACGGTCGCGGCCGTCTCGGGGGTGACCACCAGCTTCTACGCCGACACCCAGCCGGGCCCGACGATCGTCGTCCTGGCGCTGGCGGCCTTCGCGGTCACCGCGCCGGTGGGTGCGGTCCTGCACGCCCGACGACGACGCCCGCGCGGCGGGACGGCCGCTCCCGACCCGGGGGTCGTGGACAGTACCGTGGTGCCATGACGTCGTCCACGCCCGTGCGCACCACACGTCAGCGCCGCGCCGTCTCGGCGATCCTGGCCGACCTCGACGCGTTCGCGAGCGCCCAGGACATCCACGAGCGGCTGCGCAGCAACGGCGACGCCGTCGGCCTGTCGACGGTCTACCGCAACCTGCAGGCCCTGTCCGACGCCGGCGAGGTCGACGCGATCCGCGGCGACGACGGCGAGGTGCTCTACCGACGCTGCAGCTCGGGGCACCACCACCACCTCGTGTGCCGCACCTGCGGCCGCACCGTGGAGGTCGAGGGGCCCACGGTCGAGTCCTGGGCCGACCGCACCGCGCGCGAGCACGGCTTCGTCGACGTCGAGCACACGCTCGAGATCTTCGGCACCTGCGGCTCCTGTGCGGGCTGAGGCCCCCACGCGCCTCCGGCGCCTGACGGCCGAGGAGTGGCAGCCGCTGCGCGACGCCCACCGCCGCCGCGCCGAGCGGTGGACGCTCCCCCACCTGGAGCGACGCCGTCGACGCGAGCCGCACCCGGTGCTGGACTTCGTCTTCGAGTACTACCCCTACGAGCCCGCCAAGCTGGCCCGCTGGCACCCGGGCGTGGACGCCGCGCTCACCGGCCCCGGCTCCGAGGAGTACCTCGCGCTCGCCGCCTACCGCGCCGACGGCGACGCGGTGACGGTCGACCTCGACCGCCTCGAGCGGCGGCGCGAGGGCCTGGTCTGGGCGCGCGACCTGATGGTGCGCACCGCGTCGCGTCCGGCCCGCACCGACTGCTTCGGGCTGCACGAGTGGGCCATGGTGCACCGCGCCGGCGCGGACGGACGACGGCACGCGTCGGTCGACCTGCGCCTGGGCCAGGACGGCACCGACGCCGTCACCGAGGCCCACCAGGTCCGGTGCACGCACGTCGACGCGTTCCGGTTCTTCACCGACACCGGACGCCCGCTCAACACCCTGCAGCCCACGCGCGAGACCCAGCCCGCGATGGAGCAGCCCGGTTGCCTGCACGCCAACATGGACTTGTACCGGTACGCGGCCAAGCTCGCGCCGTTCGGCGACTCCGCGCTGCTGCTGGACACGTTCGAGCTGGCCGTCGAGATCCGCGAGGCCGACATGCGCGCCTCCCCCTACGACCTCGCCGCCTGGGGCTACGAGCCCGTGCGGATCGAGACGCCCGCCGGCAAGGCCGAGTACGTGCGCGCCCAACGGGCGTTCGCCGAGCGCGCCGCGGTGCTGAGAGAACGCCTGATCGCCGACCACGACCGGGTCCTCGCGACCCTGACCACGGAGGACCGATGAGCACCCGCACCCGATGGACCGTCACCGCGACCCTGGCGGTGACGGCCCTGCTCGCCGGGTGCGGCGGGACGTCGCCCGACACCGCGGTGCCCGCCACCGGCCGCGCGCTCACCGCCGCGGTGATCGACGACATCGGCAACGAGCCCACGGCGGCCGGCACCTCGAAGGAGACCGACGACCTCGGTCGCGACGCCGTCACGGCCGACGTCCGCTTCGGCCGCGGCGCGCGTCCGTACACGATCTCGGTGCTCGTGGCGCCCGAGGACCAGGCGCCGCAGGACGCCTGCGGCACCGCACCCGACGGCTGCGACCGCATCAGCCTCCCCGGCGGTGACCCGGCCACGCTGGCGTGGAACGAGCTCGACCCCGACAAGGACCCGGGCAGCGTCACCATCACCACGGTGCGCGACGGATCGGTGGTCGTGGTCCGCTACCGCGGCACCGCCCTGCGCCGCGACCCCCGCAGCCGCGGCGCGATGCCCGTCCGGTTCGAGCCGCTCGCCGACCTCGCCGCCGATCCCACCATCGCCGTGGAGACCACCCAGCGTCGGGTCGACCAGGGCGACAAGCTCAGCGTGTGGGAGTAGCCGCCGCCACGTCGTGACGGCGCAGGCCGTAGGTGACGGCGTCGAGGAGCGCCTCCCAGGAGGCCTCGACGATGTTGTGGCCCACGCCGACCGTGACCCAGGAGTCGACGCCGTCGGTGGTCTGGATCAGCACCCGGATGACGGCGTCGGTGCCGTGCCCCTGGTCGAGGATCCGCACGCGGTAGTCGATCAGGTGGAAGCTGCTGACGGCCGGCCACGCCTGCTCGATCGCCTGGCGCAGCGCGTGGTCGAGCGCGTTGACGGGCCCGTTGCCCTCGCCGGTGACGACGATCCGACGACCGCCGGCACGCAGCTTGACCGTCGCCTCCGACAGCGCTTCCTCGCCCGCGACGCTGCCGGACTCGGTGATGACGCGCCACGACTCGACGTCGAAGAACGCGGGTCGACCGCCCTCCATCTCCTCGGCGAGCAGCAGCTCGAACGACGCGTCGGCGGCCTCGAAGGTGTAGCCCGCCTGCTCCATGTCCTTGACCCGGTCGGTGACGCGCGCGAGGCGCTCGCCGTCGCCGCTGAGGTCGTAGCCGAGCTCCTTGCCCTTGAGCTCGATCGTCGCGCGACCGGCCATCTCCGAGACGAGCAGCCGCATGTCGTTGCCGACACGCTCGGGGTCGACGTGCTGGTACAGGTCGGGGTCGACGCGGATCGCGCTCGCGTGCAGGCCCGCCTTGTGCGCGAAGGCCGAGACGCCGGTGTAGGGCTGGCGCGCGGCCGGCGGGTAGTTGGTGGTCTCGGCGACGGCGTGCGCGATGCGGCTCGCCTCGCGCAGGGCGCCCGCGGGGAGCACCGGTCGTCCGAGCTTGAGCTCGATGTTGGCCACGACGCTGATCAGGTCGGCGTTGCCGGTGCGCTCGCCGTAGCCGTTGATGCAGCCCTGCACGTGGGTCGCGCCGGCCTCGACGGCCGCGATGCTGTTGGCCACCGCGCACCCGGTGTCGTTGTGGGCGTGGATGCCCAGGCGCGCACCCGTCGCGTCGACGACGTCGGCGACGATCTCGCCCACCCACCGCGGCAGCATGCCGCCGTTGGTGTCGCACAGGACCACGACGTCGGCGCCGGCGTCGGCCGCGGTGCGGACCACCTCGAGCGCGTAGTCGCGGTTGGCCCGGTAGCCGTCGAAGAAGTGCTCGCAGTCGAGGAAGACGCGCTGGCCGTTCTCGCGCAGGTGGGCCACCGTGTCGCGGACCATCGCGAGGTTCTCCTCGAGCGTCGTGCGCAGCGCCAGCTCGACGTGCCGGTCGTGGCTCTTGGCCACGAGCGTGACGACGCCCGCCCCGCTGTCGCGCAGGGCGGCGACGAGCGGGTCGTCGGCCGCGGCGACGCCGGCCCGACGCGTCGCGCCGAACGCGGCCAGCGTCGCGTGCTCGAGGGTCAGCTCGGTGCGGGCCCGGGCGAAGAACTCGGTGTCCTTGGGGTTCGACCCCGGCCAGCCGCCCTCGATGAAGCCGACGCCGAGGTCGTCCAGGTGCCGCGAGATGTGCAGCTTGTCGATCACCGAGAGGTTCAGACCCTCCTGCTGCGCACCGTCGCGCAGGGTGGTGTCGTACACGTGGAAGTCGTCGGCGGGAGCGTTCACGTCAGGTCCTCGGGTGGGGCGTGGGTGGGCACAAAAAAACCCCTCGTGGGTACGAGAGGTCGCGCGTCCGGCTCGGCAGGAGCTAGACGCGCCGCGTAATCAGGACGGCCGCGGGGGTGTGCACAGGGCGAGCATAGACTGCCCGTCTATGCCTGTCAGCACCCCTGAGACCCAGACCCGTGTCCTGCTCGCCGAGCGTCCCGTCGGCGAGCCCACCCCCGAGAGCTTCCGCGTCGAGGCCGTCCCGGTGCCCGCGCCGGCGGACGGCCAGGTGCTCCTGCGCACGATCTGGCTGTCGCTCGACCCCTACATGCGCGGCCGGATGAGCGCCGCCAAGTCGTACGCCGCACCGGTCGAGGTCGGCGACGTGATGGAGGGCGGCACGGTCTGCGAGGTCGTCGCCTCGAACAGCCCCGACCGCTCCGTCGGCGACGTCGTGCTGGCCTACACCGGCTGGCAGGAGTACGCGGTGGCACCCGCCCGCGCCACCCGTCGCCTCGACCCGTCCGCCGCGCCGATCTCGACGGCGCTGGGCGTCCTGGGGATGCCCGGCTTCACCGCCTACGCGGGCCTGCTCAAGATCGGCCACCCGCAGCCGGGCGAGACCGTCGTCGTGGCCGCCGCGGCCGGGCCCGTCGGGTCGGCCGTGGGCCAGATCGCGAAGATCGCCGGCGCCCGCGCCGTCGGCATCGCCGGCGGCCCCGAGAAGTGCGCCTACGTGGTGGACGAGCTCGGCTTCGACGCCTGCCTCGACCACCGCGAGCCCGACCTCGCGGGGCGGCTGGCGGCGGCCGCACCCGACGGCATCGACGTCTACTTCGAGAACGTCGGCGGCGCCGTGCTCGAGGCCGTCGTCCCGCTGCTCAACACGTACGCCCGCGTGCCGGTGTGCGGCCTGGTGTCGCAGTACAACGCGACCTCGGCGCCGCAGGGCCCCGACCGCGCCCCGGCGCTCATGTCGGCGATCCTCACCAAGAGCCTGACGGTGCGCGGCTTCATCCAGACCGAGTTCGTCAAGGACCACCAGGCCGACTTCCAGAGCGACATGGCCACCTGGGTGGCCGACGGCCGGGTCAAGCACCGCGAGGACGTCGCCGACGGCATCGAGTCGGCGCCCGAGGCGTTCATCGGCATGCTGCGCGGCCGCAACCACGGCAAGCAGCTCGTCCGGGTCGGCGCCGACCCCACCGCCGACGGTGCCTGACGCCGGGCCGGTGCCCGTGCCGCGCCTCGTGCAGGCGTGGTTCCAGGTGGCGGTCGCCGCGCTCCGCGACGGGGACGACGTGCCCGACGTCGGGCTGCCACCCGCTCCCCCGGCCCTGCTGCTGGCCCGCGGCTCGGCGCCGGCGAGCGTCGAGCGGCTCGACGCGCTCGACGCGTACCTGCTCGTGCGGGCCGAGTCCGGCCCCGGCGCCGACGCGCTCGCCGCCAACCAGGACGCGCTCGAGCGGGCCCGCACCCTGGCCCGCGAGCGCGACGGGGTGGTGGTCGACCTCGGGGTGCCGCGCGTCGTCGAGCCCGGGGCGCGCACCGGCCGGGCGGCCAGCGACTGGTTCGTCTTCGCCCACGACGAGGACGCCGTGATCGACACCTGGGGGCTGGACCGCTTCGGGCTCCCCGAGCTGCACTGCGACCAGTCCGACGACGCGCGGCTGCCGATGTACGACGCGGTGCTCGTGGGCGTCGCCCAGCGCCTCGTCGAGGAGTGGCCCGGCCAGGACCCGGTGGGCCCGGCGACCATCACCCTGCGCGACGTCGCCCGCGGCTACGGCGACGCGTCGGCCGGCGGCGACGACCCGACGCTCGACCGCGGCGTCGACGTCACGCTCGTGCACGACGCCGTCGAACGCCGCCTCGTGGTGACGCTGCACGACGACCCCGCCACCGCCCTCTTCGCCCCCTGAGCGCTCAGAGCCCGCCCGCGACGCGGATCGTCGCGCCGGTGACGTAGGACGCGTCGGGCCCGAGGAGCCAGGCGACGGCGGGAGCGATCTCGTCGGGCTCACCGACCCGTCCGAGCGGGACCCGGTCGACGACGCGCTCGAGCCGCCCGGGGTCGCCCGCGGCGGCGTGGATGTCGGTGCGGACCAGCCCGGGCGCGACGGCGTTGACCCGCACGCCCTGCCCGGCCAGCTCCTTGGACAGGCCCACCGTCATCGCGTCCACCCCGGCCTTGGCCGCGGCGTAGTGCACGTACTCGTGCGGCGAGCCCAGCGTCGCGGCGGCGGACGAGACCGTCACGATCGCACCGCCGGAGCCGCCGCGGTCGAGCGACATCACCTGTGCCGCACGGCGTGCGCAGAGCAGCGCGCCGACGAGGTTGACGTCGACCACCCGGCGCACCACCTCGACCGGGGTGTCGGCGAGGTCGCCGAGGTGGGCGGTGAGGCCCGCGCTCGACACCAGGCCCGTGACGACGCCGAGCTCGGCGGCGGCGTCGAACAGCCGGTCGACGTCGCCGTCGTCGCGGACGTCGCCGGCGACCGCGGTGGCGCGTGCACCGGCCGCCCGGGCGGCGTCGACCACGGTCGCGGCCGCCTCGTGGTCGCCGAGGTAGCCGACCACGACGTCGTGCCCATGCGCGGCGAGATGGAGGGCGGTCGCGGCGCCGATGCCGCGACCACCCCCGGTGACGACGGTGAGCGGGCGGACCTCAGACCTCGACGCGGTGCATCCAGCCGCGGGTGTCCTCGGCGCGGCCGTACTGCAGGTCCACGAGGGTCTGGCGCACGGCGGCGGTGACCGGGCCGGCCTGCCCGTCGCTGCTGCTGACGGCCTCGCCGCCGTCCCAGGCGAGCCTGCCGACGGGCGTGACGACCGCCGCGGTGCCGCACGCGAACACCTCGGTGATGCGGCCCGACGCGACGCCGTCCTTCCACTCCTCGATCGAGAAGGGGCGCTCGGTGACGGCGTGGCCGAGGTCGGAGGCGATGGTGTGGATCGAGTCCTTGGTGATGCCCTCGAGGATCGAGTCCGACTGCGGCGTGACGATCGAGCCGTCGTCGTGGACGAAGTACAGGTTCATGCCGCCGAGCTCCTCGACCCACCGGTGCTCGCGGGAGTCCAGGAACGCCACCTGGTCGCAGCCGTGGGCGGCTGCCTCCTGCTGCGGCAGCAGGGAGGCGGCGTAGTTGCCGCCGCACTTGGCCGCCCCCGTGCCGCCGGTGCCGGCGCGTGAGTAGTGCTCGGACAGCCAGATGCTGACCGGCTTGAGGCCGCCCTTGAAGTAGGCGCCGGCGGGCGAGGCGATCACCGAGAAGGTGACGTGCTGCGAGGGCCGGACGCCGAGGAAGACCTCGGAGGCGAACATGAAGGGCCGCAGGTACAGACTCTTCTCCTCCCCGCGCGGCACCCACGCGAGGTCGGCCGACACCAGGGCGTCCACCGAGCCGATGAACCACTCGGCCGACAGCTGCGGCAGGGCCAGCCGGGCGGCCGAGCGCTGGAAGCGGGCGGCGTTGGCGTCGGGCCGGAACGTCCACACCGAGCCGTCGGCGTGGGCGTAGGCCTTCATGCCCTCGAAGATCTCCTGCGCGTAGTGCAGGACGGCGGTGGCCGGGTCGAGCGACAGCGGGCCGTAGGGGACGACGCGCTCGTCGTACCAGCCGCTGTCGGGCGTCCACTCGGCCAGGACCATGTGGTCGGTGAAGTAGCGCCCGAAGCCGGGGTCGGCGAGGATCTCGTCGCGTCGCTGGTCGGCGACGGGCGCGGTGCTGCGCTCGACGCGCGGCTGGAACGGCTTCGGGGTGGTCATGTCGTGCACGGTAGCGAACCTCTCGGTGAGAATCTGCGGGGCCTGGGGTGCTGAGGACGGCCGCGCAGGTCGTCCTCAGGAGGCGGCTACGCCCTCGGCCACCCTCGCTGCGATGGCCCGGCCCACCTCCTGGGTGGTGCGGGGGGCGGTGCCGCGCTGGGCGATGTCGGCGACGACGGCCGCCTCGACCTCGGCGGCGGCCTGCGGCTCGTCGTGGTGCTCGAGCAGCAGCGACATCGAGAGGATGGCGGCGGTCGGGTCGGCCTTGCCCTGGCCGGCGATGTCGGGCGCCGAGCCGTGGACGGGCTCGAACATGCTCGGGAACGTCCGCTCGGGGTTGATGTTGCCGCTGGCGGCGAGCCCGATGCCGCCGCTGATGGCGCCGGCCTGGTCGGTGAGGATGTCGCCGAACAGGTTGTCGGTGACGATCACGTCGAAGCGCGACGGGTCGGTGGTGAGGAAGATCGTGGCGGCGTCGACGTGGAGGTAGTCCACGGTGACGTCGGGGAACTCCTCGCCGACGGAGGCGACCAGGCGCGACCACAGGTTGCCCGCGTGCACGATGACGTTCGTCTTGTGCACGAGCGTGAGCCGACGGCGCGGACGCGACTGCGCCTTGGCGAACGCGTAGCGGACCACGCGCTCGACGCCGTGGGCGGTGTTGACGCTGACCTCGGTGGCGATCTCGTGCGGGGTGCCCGCGCGGAGGACGCCGCCGTTGCCGGCGTAGGGGCCCTCAGTGCCCTCGCGGACGACGACGAAGTCGACCTCGCCCGGGTCGCGCAGCGGCGAGGTGACGCCGGGGAAGATCCGGGTGGGGCGCAGGTTCACGTAGTGGTCGAGGGCGAAGCGCAGCCGCAGCAGCAGGCCGCGCTCGAGCAGGCCGGCGGGGATCCGGGGGTCTCCCGGCTTGCCGCCGATCGCTCCGAGGACGATCGCGTCGTGGGTGACGATCTCCGCGAGCGTCTCGTCGGGCAGCACCTCGCCGGTCGCGAGGTAGTGCTCGGCACCGAGGTCGAAGCGGCGCGTGGTGATCGAGATGTCGTGCCGGGAGGCGACCTGCTCGAGGACGCCGAGCGCCTCCGCGGTGACCTCGGGGCCGATGCCGTCGCCGGGGACGACGGCCAGGGACAGGGAGCGCGTCATGCGTCGACCCTATCGAGCGGTCTCACGATCTGGTACGCCGGTCTCGTTCGGTGGGACACGATGTGCCCGTCAGTTGTCGTCGGGGCGCTCGCCGCCGTTGTCACGGCGGTCCATGGCGGTCTGGACGGCCGCGGTGGCGCGGTCGTCGTCGCGCAGGTGGCGGGGTCCCCACTCGGGGTACATGTCGTACATGGTGATGACTCCTTCGGCGTTGGTGGACGGGCTGCGGGTCCGGATGTGCCGGGACCCCGCCGGTGCCACGCGCCCGTCCCGCCGACGGATCGCGTCGGGGGGAGCTGGAGCCTGAGACGAGTGATGCGGATGGCGATGTCGTCCTCGCGGCGGAAGTCCCGGACCATGACCGAACTCCGCGGCGAGGGTGGCCCTACGAGGCCTCGCCGCGGCAGTCGATGAGTACGTCGAGCTTCCGCATGATGGCGACGACGTTAGCCCCGTCACGTGGCGGTGTCAGCAGGTCGACGTCGGCGTCCCACGGGCTGAGACCGCGTGCCCGAGGCGTGGACCGTGGGAGACTGGTCCGGTGAGTGCCCCCACCGACGTCCCGCCGCTGGTGGCCCGAGCCCTCGACCTCTCGCGTCGCCAGGGCTTCATCACCTCCACCCGCACCGAGACCGGCCGCCTGCTCGCGTCGCTCGCGGCCTCGCGCGGGGGCACCCTCGCCGAGCTCGGCACCGGCTGCGGCGTCGGCTCGGCCTGGATCTCGAGCGGGATCCCCGAGGGCGCCAAGGTGGTGAGCGCCGAGCTCGACCCGACGCTCGCCGAGAAGGTCCAGGAGATCTTCGACGACGTGCCGCAGGTGGAGGTCACCGCGGGCGACTGGAGCACGCTGGAGAAGTACGCGCCGTTCTCCCTGCTGTTCGTCGACGTCCGCGACGTCAAGCGCACCGTGGACGCCGTCGCCGACCTGATGGAGCCCGGCGGCATCGCCGTGCTCGACGACTTCACCCCCTGCCACACCTGGCCCCCGATGTTCGAGGGCCGTGTCGACACGCTGCGCGAGCAGTGGCTCACCGACGAGCGCTTCATCGCCGTCGAGGTGATGGTCGCGCCGGACTCCTCGGTCGTCCTCGCCACGCGTCGCTGAGGCGGCCGGGCGTCAGTAGCAGGTGGCCAGCGGGCGCGGGCTCTGCGCCATCTCGACCGTGGGCGAGACCTTGGTGCTCGGGACGACGAAGCTGATGCCCTGGGCGTCGAGGCGGCCGGCGTCGGCGACGCCGATCACCTGACCCTCGATGTCGAGCATCGGGCCGCCGGAGTTGCCGGGGTTGATCGCCGTGTCGGTCTGGATCAGGCCGGTGAACTTCTTGCCCGACACCACGATCTCGCGGTCCAGGCCCGACACGGTGCCCTCGGTGAGGGTCTTGGGCGAGTCGAGCGGGAACCCGATGGCCGCGATGCGGGTGCCGGTGACGGGCTGCTCGTCGGCGACCTCGAAGACGTGGCCGTCGTCGACCGGCTCGGAGAGCTTGACCAGGGCGAGGTCGTCGGACTCGGCGGCCGCGACGACCGTGCCCTCGACCTCGGTGCCGTCGAAGTCGACGTCGATCGAGGTCGCGCCGTCGACCACGTGGTACGCGGTGACGGCGAGGTCGGGCTCGACGAGGAACGCCGTGCCGGTGCCGCCGCCGCGGCAGGTGCCGATGCGCACCTGGCCCACGCCCGAGCTGACGCTCTCGTAGACCGAGGCGAAGTCCTCGAACTGCGTGGGCTCGGTGGTGGCGGGCGTGTCGCGGTCGTCGGCGACGTCGCTGTCGCGCGACTGCTCACCGAGGAGGAACACTCCCCCGGCCAGGACGGCCCCCACGACCACGACGGCCACGATGCCGATGGCGACCGACAGGCCGCGTCCGCCGCCGCCGCTCGGGCCCGGCTGCGGGCTGCTCCACTGCTGCTGGGGCTGCTGCGGGGGCGGGCCGTAGCCCTGGGGCTGTTGCGGCGGTGCCCCGTAGGAAGGCTGCTGCACCGGGGGCGGCGCGACCATGCTCGCGCCACAGGTGGCGCACGTGCGGCGTCCCGGGGGCTGGGTGGCCCGACACCTCGGACAGCTGCTCACGGTGGTCCCCCTCGTCCCCGGCGGACGACTCCCGTCGGCCGGAGCACCAGGGTAGGTCCCGACGGGGTCAGGCGCGGGTCGCGTCCGGGACGGGCCGGGGCGCCGGGACGTCGAGGCGCACCTGCACCCAGGGCAGGAACAGCTGCACGATCGGGCCGATGGCGAGCGCGTACAGCACCGTGCCGACGCCGACCGTGCCGCCGAGCGCGAAGCCGACCGCGAGCACCACGACCTCCACCCCGGTGCGGGCCACCCGCACGCTGCACCCGGTGACGCGCACGATGCCGAGCCAGAGCCCGTCGCGCGGGCCGGGGCCGAGGTGGGTGCCGATGTAGAGCGCGCCGGCCAGTCCGTTGAGCACCACCCCGCCCAGCAGCATGGCGATCCCGACCCACAGCTGGTCGGGCTCGGGGAGCACCGCGATCCCGGCGTCGGCGGCCAGGCCGATCAGCACCACGTTGAGCACGGTGCCGAGCCCGGGCCACTGCTTGAGCGGGATCCACAGCAGCAGCACGGCCGCGCCGACCGCGATGACCACCTGCCCGAAGGTGAGCGGCACGTGGATCGCCACGCCCTCGTGGAAGACGTCCCACGGGTCCAGGCCGAGGCCCGCCTGCACGAGCATGGCCATCGACCACCCGTAGAGCAGGAGCCCGAAGACCAGCTGCGGCACCCGGCGCCCCAGCCGTCCGGCGCGCAGCTGGGCCAGGCTCGACAGCGCGGGCGGGTCGTAGGTGCGACGGGGGCTCATGGGGTCCATCCTGGCGTCCACTGGTCTACGAATCGATAGCCAGTCGTGGCACAGTGGCCTACGTGATCGTCGCCACCGTGTCCGCCTCCCGTCTGCGCGACCTGCTGGGCCTGACGGCGTCGGACTCCCCCGGCTACCGGGCACTGTCCGACGCCGTGCGGCTGCTGGTCGCCGAGGGCGGCCTGGCGCCGCGCACCCGCCTGCCGAGCGAGCGCGAGCTCACGGCGGCGCTGGCCGTCAGCCGGACCACGGTCACGCGTGCGTACGCCGACCTGCGCGACGCCGGCTACCTGGTGTCGCGGCGCGGGTCGGGCAGCGTCGTCAGCCTGCCGGGGTCGCGCGGCACCACGCGGGTGGCACCGGTCCCCGAGGCGCTCGGGCTGCACACCGACGACAGCCCCGACGGATCGGTGCTCGCGTGGACCATCGCCTCGTCGCGCGCGGTGCCGGGGGTCGGTCGGGCCTGCGCCCGCGCGGTCGAGGCGCTGCCCGCGTACCTCGGCCAGAGCGGCTACCACCTGGCCGGGGTGCCGGCGCTGCGGGAGGCGATCGCCCGCCGGTACGACGAGCGTGGGCTGCCCACCGATCCCGACCAGGTGGTGGTGACCGCCGGCGCCCAGGCCGGCTGGACCCTGCTGATGCGCTCGCTCGCCCGGCCGGGCGACCGCGTGCTGCTCGACTCCCCCACCTACCCCAACGCCGCCGAGGGCGTGCGGCAGGGCGGCCTGCGTCCCCTCGGGGTGCCGCTCGACGGCGCCGGCTGGGACGTCGAGGCACTGGCGTCGACCGTGCGCGCGTCGCGTCCGACGCTCGCCTACCTGCTGCCCGACTTCCACAACCCCACCGGCGCGCTCATGGACGACGGCACCCGCGAGCGTCTTGGCCGGGTGCTGGCGCGGTCGGCCACGACGGCCGTCGTCGACGAGACGATGCTCGACCTCTCGCTCGACGTGGAGGAGGCGGACCTGCCGCTGCCGTTCGCCGCGCACGACCCGTCGGCGGTGACGGTGGGCTCGGCGAGCAAGAGCTTCTGGGGCGGGCTGCGGATCGGCTGGGTGCGCGCGCCGCACGACGTCGCCCGCCTGCTGCTGCAGCGTCGCTCGGCCACCGACCTCGGGGCCTCGCTGCTCGACCAGCTCGTGGTCGCCGAGCTGCTGGCCGACCGGGACGTCGTGCTGGCCGAGCAGCGGTCGACGCTGCGCGCGGGCCGGGCGCGCCTGGAGTCGCTGCTCGCGGACCACCTGCCCGACTGGCGTCCGAACCACCCGTCGGGCGGGATGGCGCTGTGGACCCGCCTGCCCGAGCGGCGCAGCACGTCGGTCGTCGCCGCCGCCGAGCGCCAGGGGCTGCTGCTGACGTCGGGTCCGCGGTTCTTCGTCGGCCCCGGTGGCGAGCAGCACCTCCGCCTGCCCTTCAGCCGCACCCCCGAGCACCTCGACGAGTCCGTCCGCCGCCTCGCCACCGCCTGGAGCACCCTCGACACCCCCACCCCCCACCCCCGAGCCGTCAGCATGACCGCCTAGCCAACAAGCAAAAGCAACCAGGGAGCCGATCCGGCAGTTCTGCAGCATCGATCCGCCCCGGCCACCCACGGCCACGCGACCGGCCTCCGAGCGGATCGATGCTGCAGAAGTGACGGATCGGCGCCGTAGCGGCGAGCGACCGGCGCGGCGACGCCGCCGAAAGCCGTCCGAACCCGCGGACGGACGCGTCGCAACCCGCGGACGGTGCCATCAGAACCCGCGGATCGCGGGACGGGGCGGGCTAGGGGGCCACGACGGGCCAGGCCTCGCCGCGCCAGGCCGAGTCCCAGAACATCAGCTCGAAGCGGGTGGCGCGGACGTAGGCGGCGGTCATGTCCTCGCGCCGGGGAGGCGTCGTGGCGGCCGCCAGGCCGTCGGCGTACTGCGAGGCCGCGCGGACGGCGGCGTCGAAGTCGTCGTCGGCGTAGGTCTCGATCCAGGACCGGTAGGGATGGTCGGGGCCGGTGCCGCGGGCGGCGATCGCAGCGCCGACCTCGGCGTAGACCCGGAAGCAGGGCAGCACCGAGGCCACCGCGACCTCCACGGGCGCCGACGTCGCCTGGGCCTGCAGCCACCCGACGTAGGCGTCGCACGTGGGCGACGGCTCGGCGGCGCCGGGGGCGTCCGGGTCGAGACCGAGCGGCTTCGGGAACCCGCGGTGCAGCCCGCGCTCGGCCTCGACGGCGCCGGCGGCCGCGCCGGCGAACAGCGCCACGCCCGTCGCGTCCGGGGCGCGGGACGCGATGCCGGCCAGGGCCCGCGCGTACCCGAGCAGGTAGTGGGCGTCGTCGAGCAGGTAGCGGGCGAACACGTCGCCATCGAGCGTGCCGTCGGACAGCGCGGCGACGAACGGGTGCGCGAGCACGGCGTCGTACCAGGGCGCGACGGCCGACCAGGCTCCCTCCGACCAGCTCATCGCGGGCGCCTGCGTCCGCGCAGGTGGTCGACGGGACCGTGGCCGCGCCCGATCTCGAGGTCGGCACCGGCCTCGAGCGCCTCGGCGAGGAAAGCCTTGGCGCGCAGCACGGCCTCGCCGAGCGGCAGCCCGACCGCGAGCCCGGCGGCGACCGCCGACGACAGCGTGCAGCCGGTCCCGTGGGTGTTCGGCGTGCGCACGCGGGCGGTGGGCAGCTCGAGGACGCCGTCGGCGTCGACGAGCACGTCGACGAGGTCGCGGTCGCCCGGCGCGTGGCCGCCCTTGACGAGCGCGGCGGCGGCACCGAGACCGAGCAGGCGGCGCCCGGCGTCGGCCATCTGGTCCGGGCCGGCGACGGGTCCTCCCACCAGCGCCTCGGCCTCGGGCAGGTTGGGGGTGACGACGGTGGCCAGCGGCAGCAGCTCGTCGCGGATCGCGGCGACGGCGTCCTCGGGCACGAGCCGGTCGCCCGAGGTGGCGACCATGACGGGGTCGAGCACCACGGCGGGCACCGGGTGGCGGCGCAGCGCGCCGGCGACGGCCCGCACCAGGACCGCGTCGCCGAGCATGCCGATCTTGACGGCGCGGACGTCGAGGTCGGCCACGACCGCCTCGTACTGGGCGACCACGAAGTCCGGCGGCACCGGGTGGATGTCGTGGACGCCGGTGGTGTCCTGGACGGTCAGGCCCGTGACCACCGTGGCGCCGTAGACGCCGAGCTCGGTGACGGTCTTGAGGTCGGCCTGGATGCCCGCGCCGCCCGACGGGTCGGAGCCGGCGATCGCGAGCACGACCGGCTCGCGGCTCATCGGACCACCTCGCGAGCGGCCAGCGCCTCGTCCACGACCGCTCGCAGCCCACGGGCGGCGGCCTCGGGGTCGTCGGCGGCGCAGATCGCCGAGATGACGGCCACGCCGTCGGCGCCGGCGCGGACGACGTCGCCGGCGTTGGTCGCGTCGATGCCGCCGATGCCCACCACGGGCAGGTGCGTGTGCTCCCGCAGCGCGGTCACGCCGGCGAGCCCCAGCGGCGTGGCGGTGTCGGTCTTGCTCGGCGTCGACCACACCGGGCTGGCGGCGAGGTACGAGGCGGCCGCGACCTCGGCGGTCGCGTCCAGCTGGCGCAGACCCTCGACCGACCAGCCGACGAGGGCGTCCGCGCCCAGGCGCGAGCGTGAAGCGGCGGCCGCGGCGTCGGACGTGCCCACGTGCACCCCGGCACCCACGGCCGCGGCGGCGTCGACGTCGTCGTTCACCACCAGCGGCACGCCCGCCGGCTCCAGCACGGCGAGCAGGCGACGGGCGGTCGCGACGCGCACGTCGGTCGTGGCGGTCTTGTCGCGCAGCTGCACCGTCGTCACTCCCCCGGCCACCGCGGCGGCGACGACCTCGACGAGGTCTCGTCCGCGCGGCACCGGGCCGGTGACGAGGTACAGGCGCAGGTCAGGCCTCATCGGCCACGACGCGCACGTGGGACGGGAGCGCGTCGGCGTCGATCGTCGACAGCTCGTCGACCAGCATCCAGCGCAGGGAGCCGGGTCCGTGCGCCCGGGCCCCGGCGCGTCCACCGGCCGCCGAGAGCACGGCGAGGGCGGCGACGGTGGCCTCGAGCGGGTCGTCCTCGACGGCGCAGAACGCACCGACCAGGGCCGACGCCGAGCAGCCCAGCGCGGTGATCATGGGCATCCGCGGGTCGCCGCCGCGCACGCGGACGACGCGGCGTCCGTCGGTGACGACGTCCTCGGCCCCGGTGACCGCGACGACGGCCCCGGTGGTGCGGGCGAGCTCCACGGCGATCGCGACGTCCCCGAGGTCGCCGTCGGTGTCGACGCCCCGGCCGTGGGCCTGCTGGGTCGCGATGGCGATGATCTCGCTGGCGTTGCCGCGCACGACCGTCGGCCGGTGCTCCATCAGGCCGGCGACGGTCTCGCGGCGGTACCCGGTGGCACCGACCGCGACGGGGTCCAGCACCCACGGGGTGCCGCGCTCTCGGGCGACGGTCGCGGCGGCCGTCATCCCGTCGACCCACGGCGGCGACGGCGTGCCGATGTTGACCACGACCGCGCCGGCGAGGGCGGCGAACTCCCCCGCCTCCCGCTCGTCGTGCACCATCGCCGGGGACGCCCCGGCTGCGAGGAGCACGTTCGCGGCCACGTCCATCGAGACGTAGTTGGTCAGGCACTGCACCAGGGGCGTCCGCTCGCGGACCTCGGCATGGATCTGGCCGGCTCGGACGAGCGCGTCGGCAGACATCGGGCTCCCTTCGCCGGAACGACCCGGATCAGGTTCGGCGGGTGTGATCTCAGCCCCCTCGGTAGGGGCACCCCGGCCTCGTGCGGCTGACTCTAGTGGGGGTGGGTGGACAGAGAACAGCACCCCGCCCAGCGCTGCGGCTGGACGGGGTGCTGGTCGGGACGGCGGTGACCCGTCGGTTCCGCAGCATCCGTCCGCTCGGACGCCTGAACCTGACAGGCGTCCTCGCGGGCGGACGGACACCGCAGAACGGCCGGATCACCTCCCCGGCTGATCGTGCGGTCTATCGCGCCGCGGAGCCCTCGGTGTAGTCGTCGTCGGAAGACTTGACCCACGCCATGAGCTTGCGGAGGTCCTTGCCGACGGCCTCGATGGGGTGCTGGGCACCCTTCTCGCGGAGCGCGTTGAACTCCGGGCTGCCGGCCTCGTGGTCGGAGATGAAGCGGTCGGCGAACGAGCCGTTCTGGATGTCGCCCAGGACGGCCTTCATGTTCTCCTTGACCGACGGGTCGATGACCCGGGGGCCCGACACGTAGTCGCCGTACTCGGCGGTGTCGGAGACGGACCAGCGCTGCTTGGCGATGCCGCCCTCGTACATCAGGTCGACGATCAGCTTGAGCTCGTGGAGCACCTCGAAGTAGGCGACCTCGGGCTGGTAGCCGGCCTCGGTTAGGGTCTCGAAGCCGTACTGGATCAGCTGCGAGGCGCCGCCGCAGAGGACCGCCTGCTCGCCGAACAGGTCGGTCTCGGTCTCCTCGGTGAAGGTGGTCTTGATGCCGCCGGCGCGCAGGCCGCCGATGCCCTTGGCGTACGACAGCGCGAGGTCCCAGGCCTTGCCGGAGGCGTCCTGCTCGACGGCGACGAGGACGGGCACGCCGCGTCCCTCGACGTACTCGCGGCGCACCAGGTGGCCGGGGCCCTTGGGTGCGACCATGGCGACGTCGACGCCGGCCGGCGGCTTGATGTAGCCGAAGCGGATGTTGAAGCCGTGTCCGAAGAACAGCGCGTCGCCGTCCACCAGGTGGGGCTCGACCGACTCGGTGTACAGCTTCCGCTGCACCTGGTCGGGCGCGAGGATGACGATCAGGTCGGCCTCCTCCACGGCCTCGGCGGGCGTGAGGACGCGCAGGCCCTCGGCCTCGGCCTTCGCGCGGCTCTTCGAGCCCTCGGGCAGGCCGACGCGGACGTCGACGCCGGAGTCGCGGAGCGACAGCGCGTGGGCGTGGCCCTGGCTGCCGTAGCCGAGGACGGCCACGTGCCGTCCCTGGATGATGCCGAGGTCGGCCTGGTCGTCGTAGAACAGCTCGGGCACTGCACTGTCTCCTTCGTGGGTGGTGCTGGTGGGTCGTGCGTGGGGGCGGTCAGCCGGCGTGGCTGGTGGAGGCCGGGACCGGACGCAGGGTGCGGTCGCTGATCGAGCGGGCCCCTCGTCCGATGGCGACGCGGCCGGACTGCGCGATCTCGCGGATGCCGAACGGCTCCAGCACCCGCATCATCGCAGCCAGCTTGCCGGCGTCGCCCGTGGCCTCGATGGTGATCGCGTCGGTGGCGACGTCGACGACCTTGGCGCGGAACAGCTGGACGGTCTCGAGCACCTGGCCGCGGGTGGCGGCATCGGCGCGGACCTTGACGAGCAGCAGCTCGCGCTCGACGGCCGATCCGGCGTCGAGCTCGACGATCTTCAGCACGTTGATCAGCTTGTTCAGCTGCTTGGTGACCTGCTCGAGCGGCAGGTCGTCGACGCCGACGACGATCGTCATGCGCGACACGAGCGGCACCTCGGTGGGACCGACGGCGAGCGAGTCGATGTTGAACCCGCGGCGCATGAACAGCGAAGCGACGCGCGCCAGCGCGCCGGGCACGTCCTCGACGAGGACGGACAGGGTGTGCTGGGTCATGACAGGGCTCCCTCGGTGGTCTCGGCGACGACCTCGGGGTTGGACTCGAGGTCGTCCTGGTCCCAGTCGGGCGCCATGTCGCGGGCGATCTTGATGTCGTCGTTGCTCATGCCGGCGGCGACCATCGGCCACACCATCGCGTCGCGCTCGACGACGAAGTCGATCACCACGGGGGCGTCGTCGATGGCCATGGCCTGCTCGATGACGGCGTCGAGGTCCTCGTACTTCTCGCAGCGCAGGCCCACGCAGCCGTAGGCGTCGGCGAGCTTGACGAAGTCGGGGATGTGACGGGTCTGCCCGCCCGTGTGCAGGTCGGTGTTGGAGTAGCGGCCCTCGTAGAACAGGGTCTGCCACTGCCGGACCATGCCGAGCGAGGAGTTGTTGATGACGGCGACCTTGATCGGGATGCCCTCGAGCGCGCAGGTGGCGAGCTCCTGGTTGGTCATCTGGAAGCAGCCGTCGCCGTCGATGGCCCACACGGTGCGCGACGGATCGCCCACCTTGGCGCCCATGGCGGCCGGGACGGCGTAGCCCATCGTGCCGAGGCCGCCGGAGTTGATCCACGACGCGGGGCGCTCGTAGCGGACGAAGTGCGCGGCCCACATCTGGTGCTGGCCGACGCCGGCGACGTAGATCGCCTCGGGGCCCGCGATCTCGCCGAGCCGGCGGATGACGTGCTGCGGCGCCAGGCCGCCGTCCTCGGGCTCGTCGAACCCCAGCGGGTAGCGCTCGGCGACGCCCTGCATGTGCGCGGTCCAGGGAGCGTGGTCGACGGCGTCGGCCGGCTCGTCCTGCAGCGCGACGACGAGGTCGGCGATCACCTCGCGGCAGTCACCGACGATCGGGACGTCGGCCACGCGGTTCTTGGAGATCTCGGCCGGGTCGATGTCGGCGTGGACCACCTTGGCCCCGGGCGCGAACGAGTCGAGGCGACCGGTGACACGGTCGTCGAAGCGCGCGCCGAGCGAGACGATCAGGTCGCTGCGCTGCAGGGCGCCGACGGCCGCGACCGTGCCGTGCATGCCGGGCATGCCCAGGTGCAGGGGGTGGCTGTCGGGGAACGCTCCGCGTGCCATCAGCGTGGTGACGACCGGGATGCCGGTGAGCTCGGCGAGCACCTTGAGCTCGGCGCTCGCGTGCGCCTTGATGACGCCGCCGCCGACGTACAGCACGGGACGCTCGGCCTGCGCGATGAGTCGGGCCGCCTCGCGCACCTGCTTGCCGTGGGGCCGCGTGGTCGGGTGGTAGCCGGGCAGCGAGACCTCGGTGGGGTACTCGAACGTCGTCGCCGCCTGCAGCGCGTCCTTGGAGATGTCGACCAGGACCGGGCCGGGACGCCCGGTCAGCGACAGGTGGAACGCCTCGGCGATGACGCGCGGGATGTCGTCGGGGTTCGTCACCAGGTAGCTGTGCTTGCAGATCGGCATCGTGATGCCGCGGATGTCGGCCTCCTGGAACGCGTCGGTGCCGATCGAGCTGCTCACCACCTGACCGGTGATGGCCACGATCGGGACCGAGTCCATGTTGGCGTCCGCGAGCGGCGTGACGAGGTTGGTCGCGCCGGGGCCCGAGGTCGCCATGCAGACGCCGACGCGTCCCGTCGCCTGCGCGTAGCCCTGGGCCGCGTGTCCGGCGCCCTGCTCGTGGCGCACCAGGATGTGCCGGATCTGGGTCGAGTCCAGGAGCGGGTCGTAGGCCGGGAGGATGCAGCCGCCGGGGATCCCGAAGACCGTGTCGACCCCGGCGTGCTCCAGGGCCCGGACGAGGCTCTGCGCCCCGGTGATCTGCTCGCTCATCGCCTGGTCCTCCAGTGATCGGTGCTGCGTGACTTCAGGTGCTGCTGTGGTGCGTCCGCGGGCCGGACCCGCTGACCTCATCGTGCTCGTCGCACAAAAAAACCCTCCAGCCCGCTGGGCAGTGGAGGGTGACGCGCGGCCGAGTGGCTGCGCGTCAGGCGATTACGACGAGGAGACGCTGGTGCACGGTCCGACTGTCCCGCGTCCCGGCCCCGCGGTCAACCGCAGGCCCCGGTCGTACCAGGATGTGAGACGAGCGTCCCAGATGCCGGAGACCATCGTCAGCAGGCCTCGCTCTGGCCCAGCAGCATCGCCTCGAGCTCGGGGGCGTGCAGCTCGGCCGAGAACAGGTAGCCCTGCCCGAGGTCGCAGCCCATCTCGGCCATCAGCCGGCGCTGCTCCTCGGCCTCGATGCCCTCGGCGACCACGCGCAGCGACAGCTCGCGGCCGATCGTGACGATCCCCTGCACGATGCTGCGCGCCGGAGCGCCGGAGGACACCTGGGTGACGAAGGCACGGTCCAGCTTGAGGGTGTCGATGGGCAGGTCGAGCAGGTAGCGCAGCGACGAGAACCCGGTGCCGAAGTCGTCGACGGCCACCTGGATGCCACGGACGCGCAGCGCCTCCATGGCCAGCACGGCCCGTGCCGGGTCCTGGATCATCACCCGCTCGGTGACCTCGAGCTCGAGCGAGCCCTCGGGGATGCCGTAGTCCTCGATCACCTGGTCGATGAACACGATGAGCGCGGGATCGGTGAACTCCACCGGCGAGAGGTTGATCGTCACCTGCAGGTGGTGCCCCTGCGCGCGCCACGCCACCTGCTGCTTGACCGCCTCGGCGATCACCCACCGGCTGAGCGCCTGGCCGCGTCCGCTGCGCTCCATGAACTCGACGAGGTCGAGCGGGCGCTGCTCGGTGCCCTCGAGGTCGGTCCAGCGCAGCAGTCCCTCGGCCTTGACCACCTCGCCGGTCACCAGGTCGACGATCGGCTGGTAGAGCAGGTGGAGACGGCCGGCGTCGAACGCCTCGGTGAGCGCGAAGTCGGCGCGCGCCTGCTCCTTGACGGCGCTGAGCATGCGCGGCTCGAAGAACGCGTACCCGCTGCGGGCCTTCTTCGCCTCGTACATCGCGAGGTCGGCGTACCGGACGATCGAGTCGGCCTGGGAGTCGACGTCGGCCAGCGCGATGCCGACGCTGGCGCCGATGACGAACTGGTGGCTGGACCAGATGTAGGGCTCCTTGACCGCGGCGACGATCCGCTCGGCCAGCCCCTGGGGGTCGGTCTCGTCACGATCGGGGACGATCACCACGAACTCGTCGCCGCCGTAGCGGCCCAGCACGCACGACGACGGGATCGTGTCGTCGAGGCGCTCGGCCACGGCCTTGAGGAGCCGGTCGCCGACGTCGTGGCCGGCGGCGTCGTTGACCCGCTTGAACCCGTCGAGGTCGAGGAACAGCACCGCCGGTCGTCCGGAGCGCAGGCGCAGCGCGCCGGCGAGCGTGTGGTTGATCCCACGGCGGTTGAGCAGGTCGGTGGGCAGGTCGTGACTGGCGACGTACGACAGCTGCTCGCGCAGGCGGTCGCGGTCGGTGAGGTCGCGGATGGCCAGGAGCACCTTGCCGGCCTGCGCCGACACGGTGGCCTCGAGCATCAGCCGGCCGCGCTCGGAGCTGGTGGAGACGTCGACCACCGCCTCGTCGTCCGAGCTCATCACCCGCCGGCTGAGCTCGGCGAAGCGCCGCGGGTCGAGGTCGAGGATCGCGCCGACCGGCCGGCCGACGGTGTCGGCGGTGCCCAGGCCGAGCACCTCCTCGACCGCCTGGCTCGCGTACTCCACCACGCCCTCGGCCGAGCAGATCAGCAGCATGTCGGTGGAGTCCTGCACCAGCGAGCGGAAGTACCGCTCGCGCGACGACAGGTGCGCCGCGGTGCGCTCGTTCTGCCGCGAGATCAGCATCTGGCGCACCACCAGGACGACGACGCACGTCAGGCACAGCAGCAGGGCGGGGAGCACGACGAGGGTCTCGACGTACAGGGCGACGAGCACGGTGGTGACGACGGCCGCCGCCAGCACGGCGAGCGACGCCGCCTGGTCGGGGTGGCGCACCTCGTCGACGCGCGGGGCCTCCGAGCCCGTGGAGCGCGTGCTGATCGCGACGACCGCCAGCGAGGTGTACCCGAGGACGAGCATCAGGACCGCACCGCCGAGGGTGGTGCTGCCGACGACGGGCGAGGCGAGGTACAGGACGCCCGCGGCCGCGGCGTGCGTGGCGGTGAACAGCACGGTGCCGCCGGTGGACACCAGCGCGAGGCCGGCGTACGGGGCGAGCAACGCGGTGCTGGCGGCGACCCAGGTGAGGGCCACGACCGACACGAGCAGCACGCTCGGGACGTCGTGCCGCAGGCCGAGCTGGGCGAACGCCACGACGGGCACCAGCACGGCGACGGCGACCAGCCAGGCGTCCAGCAGCACGTGCACCCATCGGCGGTGCAGGAAGGTGGCGAGCCAGGCCTGGGACACCACGAGCACCATCGCGCTCGCGACGACCAGCAGCACCCAGGCGCCGCGCCCCGGACCGCCCCGTGCGACCGCGACGCTGCTGAGCCCGAGCAGGCACAGGCTGACGGTCCAGGCCAGGCCGAGCCCGGCGGGGAACCAGTCGACCAGGCGGGATCGCCGCAGCCAGGCCGCGAGGACCACGACCACCGTGAGCATGATGCCCACCCCGAGAGATGCCACCTGGTGCACTGTGCGAAGACCCGATCTGGCTTGAGGACGGCTACCGACCTTAGCCGCGGATCGGGTCAACTCCGAGCGGCCGTCACACCCGTCACACGCCCCTCACCCAGGTGTGGGAGACCCCTCCTCCACCTGCGGGTCGAAACGCCTCAGACCCCAACAGTCGAGGGAGGTTCCCCGTTCAGCTGGTGGTGGCTCCGGTCGACGCCGAGCCGACGAGCTTGGCGTACTTGGCGAGGACACCACGCGTGTACTTGGGGGCCTGGGGCTGCCAGCCGTCGCGGCGGGCGGCCATCTCGTCGGCGTCGACGAGGACGTCGAGGGTGCGGGCGCCCATGTCGAGGCGGATCGGGTCGCCGTCGCGGACGAAGGCCACCGGGCCGCCGTCGACGGCCTCGGGCGCGACGTGGCCGACGCACAGGCCCGTGGTGCCGCCGGAGAAGCGTCCGTCGGTGAGCAGCAGGACGTCCTTGCCGAGGCCGGCGCCCTTGATCGCGCCGGTGATGGCGAGCATCTCGCGCATGCCGGGGCCGCCCTTGGGGCCCTCGTAGCGGATGACGACGACGTCGCCCGCGCCGATCGTGTCGTCCTCCAGCGCGTCCATGGCGGCGCGCTCGCCGTCGAAGACGCGGGCGGTGCCCTCGAACACGTCGCTGTCGAAGCCCGCGCTCTTGACGACCGCGCCCTCGGGGGCGAGCGAGCCGCGCAGGATCGTCAGGCCGCCGGTCGCGTGGATGGGGTTGGACATCGTGCGGACGACGTCGCCGTCGACGTCGGCGGGCTTGAGGTCCTCGAGGTTCTCGGCGAGCGTCTTGCCGGTGACGGTGAGGCAGTCGCCGTGCATCATCCCGGCCTCGAGCAGGGCGCGCATGACCACGGGGATGCCGCCCTGGCGGTCGACGTCGTTCATCACGTAGCGGCCGAACGGCTTGAGGTCGCCGAGGTGCGGGACCTTGTCGCCGACGCGGTTGAAGTCGTCCAGCGTGAGGTCGACGTCGGCCTCGCGGGCGATCGCCAGCAGGTGAAGGACGGCGTTGGTGGAGCCGCCGAGGGCCATGACCACGGCGATCGCGTTCTCGAACGCCTCGCGCGTCATGATCTGGCGGGCGGTGATGCCCTGGCGCAGCATCTCGACGACCGCGGTGCCCGAGCGCTTGGCGAAGCCGTCGCGGCGGCGGTCGACGGCCGGCGGCGCGGCCGAGCCGGGCAGCGACATGCCCAGGGCCTCGGCGACCGAGGCCATCGTGTTGGCGGTGTACATGCCGCCGCACGCGCCCTCGCCGGGGCAGATCGCGCGCTCGATCTTGTCGACCTCCTCGCGGCTGATCAGGCCCTTGAAGCAGGCGCCGACGGCCTCGAAGGCGTCGATGATGGTGACGTCCTTGCCGTCGACGTTGCCGGGCATCGTGGACCCGGCGTAGAGGAACACCGAGGCGAGGTCGAGGCGCGCGGCGGCCATGAGCATGCCGGGCAGGCTCTTGTCGCAGCCGGCGAGCAGCACCGAGCCGTCGAGGCGCTCGGCCATCATCACGGTCTCGACCGAGTCGGCGATGACCTCGCGGGAGACCAGCGAGAAGTGCATGCCCTCGTGGCCCATGGAGATGCCGTCGGACACCGAGATGGTGCCGAACTCGAGCGGGTAGCCGCCGCCCTGGTGGACGCCGGACTTCACCGCGTCGGCGAGCCGGTCGAGCGAGAGGTTGCAGGGGGTGATCTCGTTCCAGCTCGACGCCACGCCGATCTGGGGCTTGGCCCAGTCCTCGTCGCCGAGGCCCACCGCGCGCAGCATCCCGCGCGCTGCGGTGGCCTCCAGGCCGTCGGTGACGGCGCGGCTGCGGGGCTTGATGTCGGGGGTCTGGGTCTCCTCGGGCATGGGCCGCAGCCTACGCCCGGGCGCCGCGGCCCCGGCTGGGGCTACTTCGTGAGCCGCAGCGGGCCGAGCCCGACGTAGGCGCACGCCGCGCACCAGACGAGCGAGACGAGGGTGCCCACGATGAACGTCTCGGCGGTGAGCCGCCGGGGCATGCCGGGCTCGCCGCGCAGCTCGGGATAGCGGCCGAGGCCCTTGACGGCCACCACGACGGCGATCCCCTCGGGCCACCGCGCGGCCACGCTGCCGAACACCGCGAGCCGCTCGAGGACGCCGATCCAGGTGCCGCCGCGCAGGACCTCGGCGGCCGGCGGCTCGGGCGGGGGCGGCGCCCCGAGCAGGTCGAGCACCGCCGCCACGACGACGACGCCACCGGCGGCGGCGAGCACCACCGCGGGGACGGCCCGGACCTCGCCGACCGTGCCGGTGGCGGCGCCGTCGACCAGCGTGGTGACGGCCGCGACCGCCAGCAGCAGCGTGAGGGCCAGCGCGACGATGGGTCGGGCCCAGCGGGGCGCGGAGGCGCCGAGCACCCACAGGCCGGGCGCGGCGAGCGCCGAGACGACGGCCCCGGCGACCACGAGCGCGAACGCTGTCATGACGGGCTCCCCAGGTCGGCGACGTCGAGCAGGTGCGTGGCCAGGCGTCGCACCCTCTCCTCGACCGACCACCCTGCCACGACCAGCCGACGGTTCATGGCCTGCGGCGTGATGCCGAGCGCGGCGGCGGCCTCGGCCTGCGTCGCGTGGTCGGCCATCGCCCGCACGGCCTCCCAGCCCGCCTCGGACCGTCCGGCGACCAGGCCGGCGAGCACCTGCAGCGCCGTCTCGGCGTGCTCGGCGGTCTCGGGGTCGGAGCCGCGCAGCCGGACGGCGGGGGCGCGCTTGGCGTCCTCGACCGCGTCACGGGCCAGCAGGTACGCCGTGCCCCGGGCCTCGCGGGTGGACGCCGGCAGCGGCGACTCGACGTCGCCGACCCCGACGCCGAGCGCCCATCCCCCGGCCGCGGCCACGCGGGCCACCACCTCGACGACGGCCTCGGGGTCGTCGAGCAGCGCCTGGACCTCGTCGCCGATGGTGCGCTCGAAGGGCAGCACCGCGGGCACGTCGCCGACGGCCGTGAGCAGGCCCGGCACCGCGTCGGGACGCGTCCGGCTGCGGTCCTGGTCGATCGTCACCGCGAACATGGGGACAGCCTATCAAGTCTCAGGGGTTGATTTGTCGCAATCAATGCCATGACGTTGATCGGCCTCCCCCACACCCGCTGACATGCTGGACCGGACCGTCCCCCTCGCACCCGGAGGCAGCCCGTGCCCGCACCCACCGTCGCCCTCGCCACGTCCGCCGACCAGCTCGGACGCGACGTCGAGCTCGGCCTGGTCACCGACGCGCTCGCCGAGCTCGGCATCGAGGCGACGGCGGTGGCGTGGGACGAGCCCGACCACGACTGGGCGGCGCACGATCTCGTGGTGGTCCGGTCGTGCTGGGACTACACCGGGCGGCTGGAGGAGTTCCTCGGCTGGGCCCGCTCGGTGGCGCACCTGGCCAACCCGGTCGAGGTGCTGGAGTGGAACACCGACAAGACCTACCTGCGCGACCTCGACGCTCGGGGGTGCCCGGTGATCGAGACGGTCTGGGACCCCACCGACGTCGCCGAGCTCGGTGACCACGGCGAGTGGGTCTGCAAGCCGTCGGTGTCGGCCGGGTCGCGCGACACCGCGCGGTGGGACGACGCCGCCGACGCGCTGCGCCACGCCCGCGAGATCGTCGCCTCGGGGCGCACCGCCATGGTGCAGCCGTACGTCGCGTCGGTCGACGACGAGGGCGAGACCGCGATGCTGTTCGTCGACGGCGCCTTCTCGCACTCGATCCGCAAGGGCCCGCTGCTCACCCGGGGCGAGGGCGTGCGCCAGGACCGCGACTCCCGTGGCGACGTCACCCCGCGCACCCCGACGCCCGAGCAGCACGACGCGGCCCGGGCGGCCCTGGACGTCGTGGCCACCGCGGTGCCGTCCGCGGGCCCCCTGCTCTACGCCCGCGTCGACCTCGTGACCAGCGAGGACGGCCTGCCGCGCGTCATCGAGCTCGAGCTCACCGAGCCCGGCCTGTTCCTGCCCTGGGTGGACGGTGCCGCCGAGCGGCTGGCCGGTGCGATCAGGTCGCGGCTGTCACAGTGAGGAGATGACGATCCTCCCCGCGCCCTCGATCGTCACCGCCCCCGTCGAGGCGGTCCGCCGCCGTCTCGGGGCGACGATCTTCGCGCGGGTCGCGGGTGACGAGGGCCCCCAGCGCCGCGAGCGCATCCACGGCTCCGAGGGGCCCCGGCCGTTCGGCCCGGACGACCCGATCCAGCGCGTGCACATGGACGCGTCCATGTTCGTCGGCGGGATGCGCGCGCTGCTGCTGCAGTCGCTGCACCCGCTCGCGATGGCCGCGGTCGACCAGCACTCGGGCTACCGCGGCGACCCGTGGGGACGGCTGCAGCGCACCAGCACCTTCCTGGCCGAGACCACGTTCGGCACCCAGGCCGACGCCGAGCGCGCGGTCCGCATCGTCCGCGCCGTGCACTCGCGCATCACCGGCACGGCACCCGACGGGCGCGCGTACGCCGCGAACGACCCGTGGCTGCTGCGATGGGTGCACGTCGCCGAGGTCGACAGCTTCCTGACCGCGCACGACCGGTTCGGCTCGCAGCCACTCGTGGGCGAGGAGCGCGACGTCTACGTCGAGCAGGTGGGACGCACCGCGCGGGCGCTCGGCGCCGTCGACGTGCCCACCACCGAGGTCGAGCTGCGGGCCGCCCTGGCCGAGTACCGCCCCGAGCTCGCGAGCACCGCCGCCGCCCGCAGCGCCGCCCGGTTCATGCTGCTCAACCCGCCCATCCCGCTCGCGATGCGCGCACCGTACGGCGTCCTGTCGGCCACGGCGGTGTCCACGCTCCCCCGGTGGGCGCGCCGCCCGCTGCGCCTGCCGTGGCTCCCGGTCACCGAGGCCACCACGGTCCGCGCCAGCGGCGCGGTGCTGACGTCGGCCATCCGCTGGGCCATGCGTCCCCCCGCCACCCCCACCCCCTAGCCGCGATCCGCGGTTCGTGAAGGCGCCGTCCGCGACTTTCGACGCACCCGTCCGGCGGATCGACCGTCAGAACCCGCGGATCGATGCGTCGAGAACCGCGGATCGCGGGGTGGGCGTGGGGTCAGGTGGTCGCGGGGACGACGACGTTGCGGAGGTCGCGGCCGGCGGCGAAGCGGGCCAGCTGGTCGCGCAGGAGGGCCTGGATGCGCGGCGCCATGGCCTGGGTGCCGCCGGCGACGTGGGGCGTGACCAGGACGCCCGGCGCGGACCAGAGCGGGTGGTCGGCCGGGAGCGGCTCGGGGTCGGTGACGTCGAGCGCCGCGTGCAGCCGGCCCGAGCGGAGCTCGGCGAGCAGCGCGTCGGTGTCGACGACGGGCCCGCGGGCCACGTTGACGAGCAGCGCGCCGTCCTTGAGCCGGGCGAGGAAGTCGGCGTCGACGAGGTGGCGGGTGGCGTCGCTCAGCGGCACGAGCAGCACCACGACGTCCACCTCGGGCAGCAGCGACGGCAGGTCGCCCATCGGGTGGACGCCGTCGCGCTCGCGTCGCGCGACCCGGACCACCTCGACCTCGAAGCCCGCGAGCCGACGCTCCACGGCCTCGCCGATGCTCCCGTAGCCGAGGATCATCACGCGCTTGTCGGCCAGCGCGGGTCCGTCGTTGTCCTGCTCCCAGCTGCCGGAGTCCTGGCCGCGCACCCAGCGCGGGACGTCGCGCAGGCTCGACAGCACCAGCGTCACGGCCATCTCGGCGGTGGCCGCGTCGTGCACGCCGCGGGCGTTGCAGAGCGTCACGCCGCCCGGCAGGTGCGGCTCGACGGCGTCGGTGCCGGCCGACTGGGTCTGGACCACCTTGAGCGACGTCATCTGCGCGAAGATCTCGGCGTAGGGCGGGCCCACCGAGTACGACGGCACCCACAGCTCGACCTCGTCGATGCGCTCCGGCGGCTCGCCGTCGACGAACGTCGCGTGCTCGACGCCGTCCGGCAGGTCGCCCAGGAAGTCGGCGTCGTACGGGGTCCACACCAGGGTCATCTCACGCTCCACGTCGTCGGCACCACCGGCACCCGGGACGGGTCCTCGGCACGCCGCCCACACTAGGTCCGCCTACGGCCGTTACGATCGGCGGCCATGCCGACCCACTCCGCCCCGCACGTGCGCTTCTGGGACGTCACGAGCGCGGACGGCACCCGGCTCCGCGCCTGGACGACCGGCGGCGACGGCCCCACCGTGCTGCTCTGCAACGGCCTCGGCACCAACCCGTACGCCTGGCCCGGCTTCCTCGGCGCCGACCAGGACGTGCGCGTGGTGTCGTGGAACCACCGCGGCGTCGGCGGCTCCGCCCGACCCGACGACCCCGCTCGCGTCGACATGGACGCCTTCGTCGAGGACGCCCTCGCCGTGGCCGACGCCGCCGGCATCGAGTCGTCGGTGGTGATCGGCTGGTCGATGGGCGTCAACGTGGCCTTCGAGCTCGCGGTGCGTCATCCCGAGCGCGTCAAGGGTCTGCTGGCCGTCGCCGGGGTGCCGGGCGACACCTTCAGCACCATGCTCGCGCCGTACCGGCTGCCCCGTCCGGTGGTGAAGGCGGCGATGGTCTCCTTCGCCCGGCTCGGCAGCCAGGTGGGCCGCACGTGGAACCCGGTGACGCAGCGCATCGCCTGGGTGCCCGGGTTCATGTCGGTGCTGCGCCACAGCGGCTTCATGCTGCCGTCGGCCTCGCCGGAGGACGCCCGCCTGGCCGTCCGCGAGTTCATGACCACCGATGCCGCCTGGTACGGGCACCTGGCGCTGAGCGCCGCGCGTCACGCCCGGGTCTCGCTGTCGCGGATCGGCGTGCCGACGACGTTCGTCGCCGGTCGCTGGGACGTGCTCGCCGGCGCCCGCGACATGTCGAGCGCCGCCGACCGGATGCCCGACGCCACCTACGTCGAGCTGCCCGGCACGCACTTCCTGCCGCTCGAGCGGCCCGCCGAGATCAACGCCGAGCTGCACCGGCTGATCGCCCGCGTCGAGCACGCGTCCGCCTGACCTGTCGGTGCGTGGTGACGCCCTGGCATCACCACGCACCGACAGGTGTCAGGACAGGCGCTCGAGGATCAGCTCGCGCACGCGACCGGCGTCGGCCTGGCCGCGCATGTCCTTCATCACCGCGCCGATGAGGGCGCCGGCGGCGGCCTGCTTGCCGCCGCGGATCTTCTCGGCGACGTCGGGGTTGGCCTCGATGGCGCGGTCGACGGCCTCGCCGAGCGCGCCGTCGTCGGAGACGACCTCGAGCCCGCGGGCGGCGACGATCTCCTCGGGCGTGCCCTCGCCGGCGAGCAGGCCGTCGAACACCTGACGGGCCAGCTTGTCGTTGACGCGACCGGCGTCGACGAGACCCTGGACCTCGGCCACCTGGGCGGGCGAGACGCCGAGCTCGTCGAGGGCGACGTCCTTCTCGCGGGCGGCGCGGACCAGCTCGCCGAGCCACCACTTGCGCGCGGACGCCGGGCTGGCGCCCTGCTCGACGGTGGCGGCCACCAGGTCGAGCGCGCCGGCGCCGACGACGTCGCGCATGTCGAGGTCGGACAGGCCCCAGTCGGACTGGAGCCGGGCGCGACGGGCCGACGGCTGCTCGGGCAGCGTGGCCCTCAGCTCCTCGATCCAGGCGGCGTCGGGGACGACGGGCACCAGGTCGGGCTCGGGGAAGTAGCGGTAGTCCTCGGCGTCGGACTTCTCGCGGCCGGACGACGTCGAGCCGGAGTCCTCGTGGAAGTGCCGGGTCTCCTGGACGACCTTCTGCCCCGCGTCGAGCAGTGCCGCGTGACGGCCCACCTCGAAGCGGAAGGCGCGCTCGACCGAGCGGAACGAGTTGACGTTCTTGGTCTCGCTGCGGGTGCCGAGGACGTCGGTGCCCGCCGGGCGCAGCGACAGGTTGACGTCGCAGCGCAGCGATCCCTGGTCCATCCGGGCGTCGGAGACGCCGAGCGCGAGGATCAGCTCGCGCAGCTGCTGGACGTAGGCGCGCGCGACGGCGGGCGCCTTGTCGCCGGGGACGACGACGGGGCGGGTGACGATCTCGACCAGCGGGATGCCGGCACGGTTGTAGTCGAGCAGCGAGTGGCTGGCGCCGTGGATGCGACCGGTGGAGCCGCCGACGTGCAGCGACTTGCCGGTGTCCTCCTCCATGTGCGCCCGCTCGATCTCGACGCGGTACGTCTCGCCGTCGACCTCGACGTCCATCCAGCCGTCGAACGCGATCGGCTCGTCGTACTGCGAGGTCTGGAAGTTCTTCGGCATGTCGGGGTAGAAGTAGTTCTTGCGCGCGAAGCGGCACCACGGCGCGATGCTGCAGTTGAGCGCGAGACCGATGCGGATCGCCGACTCCACCGCCGTGCCGTTGACCACGGGCAGCGCGCCGGGCAGCGCCAGGCACACCGGGCACACCTGGGTGTTGGGCTCGGCGCCGAACGTGGTGTCGCAGCCGCAGAACATCTTGGACGCGGTGCCCAGCTCGACGTGCACCTCGAGGCCGAACACCGGGTCGTAGCGGGTCAGGGCCTCGTCGAATCCGACGGGGTCGAGCTCGGTCGCGGTGCTCATCGCGCCACCTCCAGGTCGGGGGCCTGATCCAGCAGGGCGTGGCCCCACCGCTCGTTCAGGGCGCGCTCGACGAACGCGCCCACGTGGTACAGCCGGGCGTCGGCGGTGGCCGGGGCCAGCACCTGGACGCCCGTGGGCAGGCCGTCCTCGTCGGCCAGGCCGTTCGGCACCGAGATGCCGGGCACGCCCGCGAGGTTGGCCGGGATCGTGGCGACGTCCTGCAGGTACATCGACAGCGGGTCGTCGAGCTTGGCGCCGAGCCTGAACGCCGTGGTGGGCGAGGTGGGCGACAGGAGCACGTCGACCTTCTCGAACGCGGCGTCGAAGTCGCGCGCGATGAGCGTGCGGACCTTCTGCGCCGAGCCGTAGTAGGCGTCGTAGTAGCCACTCGACAGCGCGTAGGTGCCGAGGATGATGCGGCGCTTGACCTCGTCGCCGAAGCCGGCCTCGCGCGTGGCGGCCATGACCTGCTCGGCGCTGGGGGCGTCGACGCCCTCGGGGCCGACGCGCAGGCCGTAGCGCATCGCGTCGAACTTGGCGAGGTTGCTGCTCGCCTCGCTGGGCAGGATCAGGTAGTACGCCGCGAGCGCCATGTCGAAGCTCGGGCAGGACACCTCGACGACCTCGGCGCCGGCGTCGGACAGCAGCTGCACGACCTCGTCGAAGCGGGCGCGGACGCCGGGCTGGTAGCCCTCGCCGCCCAGCTCCTTGACGACGCCGACGCGCAGGCCGGCGACGTCGGTGCGTCCCGCGGCCTCGACGGCCGCCGGGGCGGGCGCGTCGATGCTCGTGGAGTCGCGGGGGTCGTGCCCGCCGATCACCTCGTGGAGCAGGGCGGCGTCCAGCACGGTGCGCGTGACGGGACCGGCCTGGTCCAGGCTGCTGGCGAGCGCCACCAGGCCGTAGCGCGAGACGCCGCCGTAGGTGGGCTTGACGCCGACGGTGCCGGTGACGGCACCGGGCTGGCGGATCGAGCCGCCCGTGTCGGTGCCGATGGCCAGGGGCGCCTCGAACGCCGCGACGGCCGCGGCCGACCCGCCGCCGGAGCCGCCGGGGATGCGGTCGAGGTCCCACGGGTTGTGGGTGGGGCCGTACGCGGAGTGCTCGGTGGACGAGCCCATCGCGAACTCGTCCATGTTCGTCTTGCCCAGGATGGGCAGCCCGGCGGCGCGCAGGCGCGTGACGACGGTGGCGTCGTACGGCGGCACCCAGCCCTGGAGGATCTTGGAGCCGCACGTGGTGGGCATGCCGCGGGTGGCGAGCACGTCCTTGACCGCGATCGGGACGCCGGCCAGCGTGGGCAGCGGCTCGCCGGCGGCACGACGGGCGTCGACGTCGGCCGCGGTGGCCAGCGCACCCTCGGCGTCGACGTGCAGGAACGCGCGCACCTGGCCGTCGACCGCGGCGATGCGGTCGAGGTGGGCCTGCGTGGCCTCCACGGACGTGACGCTGCCGTCAGCGAGCCGCGCGGCGAGGTCGGCCGCGGTGAGGCGGACCAGGTCGTGGCTCGAACCGGCGCTCATGCCTCCTCCCCCAGGATCCGGGGGACGGCGAAGCGCTGCTGGTCGACCAGCGGGGCGCCCGACAGCGCCTCCTCGGGCGTCAGGCCGGGACGCACCTCGTCGCGCCGGAAGACGTTCTGCAGCGGCACCGCGTGCGACGTCGGCGGGATGTCCTCGCCGGCGACCTGCGACACGGTGGCCACGGAGTCGAGGATCACCGCGAGCTGGGGCGCGAGGCGGTCCAGCTCGTCGTCGGTGAGGTCGATGCGGGACAGGCCCGCGAGGTGGGCGACGTCGGCACGGGTGATGCCCGTGCTCGACCCGGGATCGGACATGTACGTGGGGCCGTCCTGTCTTCTCTGCGGTCGGGACGGTGGGCGCTGCCCACCGCCGACCATCGTAGGGCGCGGCCCCGACGGGCGTCGGCGGTGGGCACGCGGCCCACCGCCGACCGGCGTCAGCTGATCGTGCGCACCGAGCCGAGGATCGAGAAGATGTCGCCGGACTCGCTGCGGATGACGCTCACCTCGTGGCTGTCGAAGTCACCACGGGCTCCGTTCTGCGCCTCCTTGACGAACGCCGCGCCGTCGGCGTCGGTGATGCCCGCGGTCTGCAGGACGTCGGCCGTGGCGGCCAGGCCCTCCTCGACGGTGGCCTTGTCGTCGAAGCTCGCGGTGGACGCCGAGACGCTCCAGCCGGTGACGTCGGTCGGCGACCCGCTCGTGAGCAGCAGGAGCTTGACCTTGCCCGAGGTGCCCTCGCACTGGAAGCTGCTGTCCTTGGTGCCGCAGGCGAAGCCCTTGGACGCCAGCGCGCTCTGCACCTCGGTGGTCGCCGGGAGCGGGATCTCGGGGATCGGCTCGTAGCCGGCGTCCTCGGTGCGCAGCGTGAGCCCGGTGCCCGACGAGCCCGTGGCGGACACGCCGTCGCCGAGGTCGACCGGGTCGGTGCTCGTGCCGGTGGCCAGGGTGGCCAGCTCGCTCCCCTTGGCGTCGAACAGGGTGTCGCCGATCAGCGTCGAGGTGTCGCCGACGAGTGCGCGCGTGACGCCGTCCTCGGCGCCGCCCGAGACGTAGAGGCGGACCTGCTCGAGCTCGTCGTCGCCATACTCGAAGCGCACCTCGCCGCGGACCGGGCTCGCGTACTGCCCCGTACCGGGCTTGGCGACGAAGCACCGCTTGAGGACCGGGTCCTCCAGCGAGTCGTAGCAGGTCCAGTCCTGCTCGCCGAGCTTGGTGCGCAGGTCGTCGGCCGCGCTCGCCTTGAGCGGGCCGTCGTCGGACTTCGGCTCGTCGGACTCCTCGTCGCCCCCGCCGTCGGACTGCGACGACCCGCGGTCGGCGCTGGTGTCGTCGTCACCGCCGAGCTGGGTGACGCCGATGACGACCGCCGCGATCAGCAGCGCCACCGCGGCGACGCCCACACCGGCGATGATCGCGATCTTCTTGCCGTTGCCGCCCGAGGACGACGGCGCACCTCCCGGCTGGCCCCAGCCCTGGCCGGGCGGTTGCCCCCAGCCCTGCTGCTGGTCGCCCTGCGGCGGCTGGCCCCAGCCCTGCTGCGGAGGTGCCTGCTGGCCCCACCCGGGGGGCGGCCCCTGCTGCTGCGGCGGCTGCTGGCCCCATCCCGGCGGCGGCCCCTGCTGCGGCCCCTGGCCCCACCCCGGCGGCGGGCCCTGATGCCCGGCTCCCTGCGGCGGACCCCAGCCCGGCGGCGGGCCCTGGGGCCCCTGCGGCGGACGGCCGTCCGGCTCGGCCCGGCCGTCGTCGGGCGTGCGGTCGTCACTCATCGAGGTCCCCCAGGATCACGGTCGAAAAACGTCGCGCCCAGTATCCAACGGCAGGGGGTCGCGCGCGCCTCAGGGCGCGCCGTCCCCCTCGGCGTCGGGCTCGTCGTCGGTCCAGGCGCCGGGGCCGTCGGCGAGCAGCGCGGTGAATCCCGCCTCGTCGAGCACGGTGACGCCGAGCTGCTCGGCCTTCTCGGCCTTGGAGCCGGGCGACTCCCCCACCACCACGAAGCTGGTCTTCTTGGACACCGAGCCCGACGCCTTGCCGCCGCGCGACACGATCGCCTCCTTGGCCTCGTCGCGCGAGTACCGCTCCATCGAGCCGGTGACGACGATCGTCAGGCCCTCGAGCGTGCGGGGCGTGGACTCGTCGCGCTCGTCGACCATGCGGACGCCGGCGGCTCGCCACGCGTCGACGACGGCGCGGTGCCAGTCGACCGCGAACCACTCCACGACGGCGTCGGCGATGGTGGGCCCGACGCCCTCGGTGGCGGCCAGCGTCTCGGCGTCGGACTCGGCGATGACGCCGAGGTCGGCGAGCTGGGTGGCGAGCGCCTGTGCGGCCGTGGGCCCGACGTGACGGATCGACAGCGCGACGATGACGCGCCACAGCGGCTGCTGCTTGGACTTCTCGAGGTTCTCGAGCAGCCGCGCGCCGTTGGCGCTGAGCACGCGCTCGCCCGAACCGGCGGCGAGCTCGGCCTTCTTGGCCGCGCGCGTGAAGAGCGGGACGCGCAGGAGCGCCGCCTCGTCGAGGTCGAACAAGCCGGACTCGTCGGTGAGGACGCCGGCGTCGAGCAGCGCCACGGCCGCCTCGTAGCCCAGGCCCTCGACGTCGAACGCACCGCGGCTGCCGACGTGGAAGAGCCGCTCGCGCAGCTGCGCGGGGCACGAGCGCGTGTTGGGGCACCGGATGTCGGCGTCGCCCTCCTTGGCGGGTGCGAGCGTGGTGCCGCACTCGGGACACTCGGTCGGCATCACGAACGCGCGCTCGGAGCCGTCGCGCAGGGCCTCCACCGGCCCCACGATCTCAGGGATGACGTCGCCGGCCTTGCGCAGCACGACGGTGTCGCCGATGAGCACGCCCTTGCGCTGCACCTCCGAGGCGTTGTGCAGCGTGGCCATCTCGACGGTCGAGCCCGCGACCCGGACGGGGCGCATCTTCCCGAACGGCGTCACGCGGCCGGTGCGGCCGACGTTGACGAGGATGTCGAGCAGCTCGGTGTTGACCTCCTCGGGCGGGTACTTGTAGGCGATCGCCCACCGCGGGGCGCGCGACGTGGAGCCGAGGCGTCGCTGCAGCGACACCTGGTCGACCTTGATCACGATGCCGTCGATCTCGTGCTCGACGTCGTGGCGGTGCTCGGCGTAGTAGCCGACGAACTCCCAGACCTTCTTGACCGTCGCGACGACCTTGGCGTGGCTGCTGACCGGCAGCCCCCAGGCCTCGAGCGCGGCGTACGACTCGGACTGGCGCTGCGGCGTGAACCCCTCGCGGGCGCCGACGCCGTGGCAGATCATCCGCAGCGGACGGCTGGCCGTCACCGACGGGTCCTTCTGACGCAGCGAGCCGGCGGCGGCGTTGCGGGGGTTGGAGAACGGTGTCTTGCCCGAGGCGGCCCACGCCTCGTTGAACTCCTCGAACGCCGCGGTGGGGAAGAAGATCTCGCCCCGCACCTCGACCAGCGTCGGGACGGGGTGCTCGTCGGTGCCGGTGAGCCGGTGCGGGATGCCCTCGACGGTGCGGACGTTGGCGGTGACGTCCTCGCCGACACGGCCGTCGCCACGGGTGGCGGCCTTGGTGAGCCGGCCGGACTCGTAGGTGAGGTTGATCGCCAGGCCGTCGATCTTGAGCTCGCACAGGAAGTCGGCGTCGCGCACCTCGTCGCGTCCGAGCCGCTCGACCCACTCGGACAGCTCGTCCTCGGAGAACGCGTTGTCGAGGCTCAGCAGCCGCTCGCGGTGCTGCACCGGCGAGAACTGGGCACCGACCTCGCCGCCCACCTTCTGGGTGGGCGAGTCGGGCGTGCGCAGGTCGGGGACCTGCTCCTCCAGGCTCTCCAGCTCGCGCATCCGGACGTCGAAGTCGGCGTCGCTGAGCGTCGGCTCGTCCAGCACGTAGTAGCGGTGCCGGGCGTCCTCGACCTCCTCGACGAGCTGGCGGTGACGCTGGCGCAGCTGCTCGTCGCCGCCCTCGGACGCGCCCGTGCCGGCCTGCTCGTCGGCGTCGTCGGGGCTCGGGGAGGGGGTCTTCTTGGCCACCCGGTGACTCTATCGCCGCCCTCGGACAGGGCCGATCAGGCCGAGTCGACGACCGCGGAGTCGACCTGCGTGACGAGTCGCGCGGCGCGCCTGGCCCACGCCGGCGTCGCCCCGGCGAGGCCGCAGGTGGCCGTCACGACCGGCACGCCGGGGACGACGGCCGCGCCGATGCGGTCGAGGAACCGGTTGGTGCGCGAGGCGAGGTCGTTGACCGACGGGTCCGCGTCCGCGGCGGTGCTCGGCACGACGCCGATCCAGGGGGCCAGCCCGTCCTCGTGCGCCTGCGCCCACCGCTCGACGCCCTGGTCGTCGAGCAGGTCGAGGTCGAACGAGTAGCCGGCGAACCCGGCCCCGGCGACGAGCGCCACCGGCACGCGCGGCGCGCAGCTGTGCAGGACGGGCGTGGCGCCGGCACGTCGGACGGCGTCGACGACCAGCCTCAGCAGCGCGTCGGCCTCGGGGGCGTGGATCACCCGGTGCCGCGAGAAGCCGGACGCGGTGCGGATCGCTCCCGCGAGCACCGCGGTGAGGCCGGGCTCGTCGACCTGCACCACGACGTCGGCGCCGGGCACCCGCCGCTGCAGGTCGGCCACGTGCAGCGCGACGCCCTCGGCAAGAGACTCGGCGACCTCGCGGCGCGCGCCGTGGTCGGCCAGGACGCGGTCGCCACGGGGCCGCTCGATCGACGCGACGAGCGTCCACGGGCCGGCCACCTGGGTCTTGATCGTCCCCTGGTGCCCCTGCCACTCCTCCTCGACGACGTCGAGGTCGGCGGCCAGCAGCGAGCGGGCACGGCGGTGGTCGACGCCCGGCGCGTCGGTGAGGCGCCAGCCCGCGGGCTGGAGGTCGACCCCGAGGTCGACGAGCAGGGCCGCCGTGCGTCCGACCATCTCCGCGCCCGCGCCGCGGCCGGGCAGCTCGGGCACGGGTGTGAGGTCGGGCAGCAGGTCGACCATCATCCGCACGGCCTCGCGGACGTCGGTGCCCGGCAGCGAGCCGACGAGCGTCGCGGTCACCGGGACGCCACCGCGCCGCGGCGCGCGGTGGACGCGATCGTGGCCGACCCGACCACGCGGGTGCCGGCGTACAGCACGGCCGCCTGGCCCGGTGCGACGCCGTCGGCGGTCTCGTGCAGCTCCAGGCGGACGGTGTCGCCGTCGACGTGGGCCGTGGCCGGCACCTCCTCGCCGTGGGCGCGGAGCTGGACGGTGCACGTCAGCTCGCCGGTGGGTGCCTCGCCGCACCACAGCGGCCGCATCGCGACGATCTCGTCGACGGCGAGGTGCTCGCGCGGGCCGACGGTGACGGTGCCCGAGACGGGCTCGATGTCGAGGACGAAGCGCGGCTTGCCGTCGGGGGCGGGCGTGCCGAGGTGCAGTCCGCGCCGCTGCCCGATGGTGAAGGCGAACGCGCCGTCGTGCTCGCGCAGCACCTGGCCGGCCTCGTCGACGACGCTGCCGGGGCGGGTGCCCAGCTTGTCGTGGAGCCAGCCGGGGGTGTCCCCGTCGGAGACGAAGCAGATGTCGTGGCTGTCGGGCTTGGACGCCACCGACAGCCCGCGGCGCTCGGCCTCGGCGCGGACCTCGGGCTTCTCGTCGTCGGCGAGCGGGAACAACGAGTGCCGCAGCTGCTGCTGGGTGAGCACGCCGAGGACGTAGGACTGGTCCTTGGCGGCGTCGCCCGCGCGGTGCATCTCGACCTCGCCGGACGGCCCCTCGGCCAACCGGGCGTAGTGGCCGGTGACGACCGCGTCGAAGCCGAGGGCGAGGGCACGGTCGAGGACGGCCGCGAACTTGATCTTCTCGTTGCAGCGCAGGCAGGGGTTGGGCGTGCGCCCGGCGTCGTACTCGGCGATGAAGTCCTCGACCACCTCGGCGTGGAACTCCTCGCTCATGTCCCAGACGTAGAACGGGATGCCGATGACGTCGGCGGCGCGGCGGGCGTCGTTGGAGTCCTCGATCGAGCAGCAGCCGCGGGCGCCGCTGCGGTACGACTGCGGGTTGCGCGACAGCGCGAGGTGGACGCCGGTGACGTCGTGGCCGGCGTCGACGGCGCGCGCGGCGGCCACGGCGGAGTCGACGCCGCCGGACATCGCGGCCAGGACGCGCATCAGCGCCCCCGCGAGCCGACGAGGGCGGCGGCGGACGCGCGCTCGTGGACGGCCGGCAGCGCGGCGAGGAACGCGGCCACGTCGTCGTCGGTGGAGGTGTGGCCGAGGCTCAGGCGCAGCGAGCCGCGGGCGGTGCGGTCGTCGCGCCCCATCGCGAGCAGCACGTGGCTCGCCTGCGGCACCCCCGCCGAGCAGGCCGAGCCGGTGGAGCACTCGATGCCCTGGGCGTCGAGGAGCATGAGGAGCGAGTCGCCCTCGCAGCCGGGGAACGTCAGGTGGGCGACGTTGGGCAGGCGGTGGTCGTCGCCGGCGCCCGGTGCACCGTTGACCACGACGTCGGGCACCAGCGCACGCACCCCGTCGACCAGCCGGGAGCGCAGCGTCTCCAGGCGGGGCGTGAGCGTGGGCCGCGCGGCCTCGGCGACGCGCATCGCGGAGGCGAAGGCGGCGATCGCGGCGGTGTTGAGCGTGCCCGAGCGGACGTCGCGCTCCTGCCCGCCGCCGTGCAGCAGCGGGGTGGCGTCGAGGTCGCGCCGGATGACCAGCGCGCCGACGCCCGTGGGTCCGCCGAGCTTGTGGGCGGTGACGGTCATCGCGTCGAGGCTCGTCGTGGCGAAGTCGACGCCGAGGTGGCCGGCGGCCTGGACGGCGTCGCTGTGCACGGGGATGCCGTGCGGCGACGCGAGCGCGACGACGTCGGCCACGGGCTGGACGGTGCCGACCTCGTTGTTGGCCCACATGCACGACACGAGCGCGACGTCGTCGGTGCCGCGGGCGAACGCCTCGCGCAGGGCGTCGACCTCCAGCCGTCCGTCGTGGTCGACCGGCAGCAGCTCGAGCTCGGCGCCGTCGTGGGTGGCGAGCCAGACCAGCGGGTCGAGCAGCGCGTGGTGCTCGACGGCCGGAGCGAGGATGCGGCGTCGGCGCGGGTCGGCGTCGCGGCGCGACCAGAACAGGCCCTTGACGGCCAGGTTGTCGGCCTCGGTGCCGCCGGAGAGGAACACCACCTCGCCCGGACGCGCGCCGACGAGCGCGGCGATCTCCTCGCGCGACTCCTCCACCACCCGGCGGGCCTCGCGTCCCGAGGCGTGCAGGGACGACGGGTTGCCGCCGCGGGCCATCTGCTCGGTCATCGTGGCGATCGCCTCGGGGACCATCGGCGTCGTGGCGGCGTGGTCGAGGTAGACGCGGCGCGCGTCGTCCCGGTGGGTGCTGGTCATGGCACCTCCCAGCGTAGACCTGCCCCCTGCCGGGGGCGGCGGGCGCGGACCCTGGTCAATGCGTAACTGATGCGTTACGTTTTGCCTCGTGGACGTCTTCGAGGCCGTGGCCGACCCGGTGCGACGCGAGCTGCTCGGGCTGCTCGCCGCCGGCGACCTGGCCGCGGGCGAGCTGGCCGGACGGTTCGACGTGAGCCGGCCGGCGGTCAGCCGTCACCTGCGGGTGCTCCGCGAGGCCGGGCTGGTCACCGACCAGGCCGACGGTCGGCGCCGCGTCTACCGCCTCGAGCGACGCGCGCTCGGCGAGGTGACGGCATGGATCGACTCGCTCGCCCCGCTCGCCGACCGCTGGGACGCCCGCCTCGACGCCCTCGACACCGAGGTGCGCCGCACCGTCCGCGACCGTCGCCGCGAGGGCGCCGGGTCCGACCACCACGAGGAGACCGCATGACCGCCGCGAGCAGCACCCGCACCACGCCGACCGGGCACCTGGAGGCGACGTCCGACGGCGCCGACCTCGTGCTCGTCCGCACCTTCCGCGCCCCGATCGAGGACGTCTGGGCCAGCATCACCGAGTCCGACCGGCTCGGGCGCTGGTACGGCACCTGGGAGGGCGACGGGCGCGAGGGCGCCACGGTGGCGTTCACCTGGACGGCCGAGGAGGGTCAGCCGGTGGTGGACGCCACGATCGTGCGGTGCGAGGCCCCGCACGCGCTGCGCGTGCAGATGGCCTCGGAGGAGGGCATCTGGGACCTCGAGGCCACGCTGGCCGCCCGCGACGGTCTCACCGAGCTGAGGTTCGTGCACCACCGCGCCGACCTCGTGGGCGTCCACGACGTCGGGCCCGGGTGGGAGTTCTACCTCGACCGCCTCGAGGCGGCGCGGGCCGACGCGCCCCCGCCCGACTTCGACCCGATCCACGCCGCCCTGGGACCGGTCTACGCGGGGATGTCCGCCACCTGACGGAGCGCCCCAGGTGGGAACAACGGGCGCGGCGTGTCGCGTTGTGCCCGTCATGACCGACACCGCGACGACCTTCGACCTCCCCGACCTCGGCACCGTCAAGCGCCTCGGCTTCGGCGCCATGCGCATCACCGGCCCGGGCATCTGGGGCGAGCCGGCCGACCGCGAGACCGCGCGCGCCGTCGTGCGACGCGCCGTCGAGCTGGGCGTCGACTTCATCGACACCGCCGACTCGTACGGCCCGACCGTCAGCGAGGAGATCATCGCCGAGGCGATCCACCCGTACGGCGACGTCAAGATCGCCACGAAGGCCGGCCTGACGCGCACCGGCCCGGAGCAGTGGATCCCCGTCGGCCGCCCCGAGTACCTGCGGCAGCAGGCCGAGCTGAGCCTGCGCCGTCTGAAGGTCGACCGCATCGACCTGTTCCAGCTGCACCGCATCGACCCCAAGGTCGACCGCGACGAGCAGTTCGGCGTCCTGCGCGAGCTGCAGGACGAGGGCAAGGTCAGGGCCCTCGGTCTCTCCGAGGTCTCCGTGGAGGAGATCCAGGCCGCGCAGCAGCACTTCACCGTCGCGAGCGTGCAGAACCGCTACAACCTCACCGACCGCAAGGCCGCGGACGTCCTGGACTTCTGCACCGCCAACGGCATCGGCTTCATCCCCTGGGCGCCGGTCTCGGCCGGCGAGCTGGCCCGTCCGGGCGGCGCCGTCGACGAGGCCGCGAAGAGCACCGGTGCCTCGCACTCGCAGGTGGCGCTCGCGTGGCTGCTGCAGAAGTCGCCCGTCGTCCTGCCGATCCCCGGCACCGGCTCGGTCGAGCACCTCGAGGACAACCTCGGCGCGGTTGGCGTCACCCTCGACGCCGACACCGTCGCCGCCCTCGACGCCGCCGCCTGACGGTCCGGAGCTGTCGGTGCCTCACAGGGTCATGACCCCCTGAGGCACCGACAGCTCTGCGTCAGTGGAAGTCGCGGGACGTCGTGCGTGCGGTGATGGGGAGCGTCTCGACGTGGTCGGCGAGCAGGTTGGTGACGGTGCCGCGGCGCTCGAGGATGCCGCGGACGACCAGCGCCTTGGAGTCGCGGGCGACGCGCCGGTGGCGGCCCCACAGACCCACCGAGCAGACGACGTTGAGCATGCCGGTCTCGTCCTCAAGGTTGAGGAACGTGACGCCGGCCGCCGTGGCCGGGCGCTGACGGTGGGTGACGACGCCGCCCACGCGCACACGTGTGCCCGACTCCACCTCCTGCATCGCGCCCACGGTGAGCACCCCGCGCGCGTCCAGCGCCGTGCGGACGTGCTCCATCGGGTGGCTCTGCGGCGAGACGGTGGTGGCCCACAGGTCGGCCATCGTCTCCTCGGCCGGTGACATCTCGGGCAGCAGCGGCGGTTGGACGTAGACCGCCGTGCCCGGCAGGTGCTCGGGCCGCTCCTGCCCCGCCTGGCCGGCCGCCCACAGCGCCTCGCGGCGTCCGAGCCCGAAGCACGCGAACGCCCCGGCCGTGGCCAGCGCCTCCACCTGCGGGGTGGTGAGGCGGATGCGCCGGGTGAGGTCGGCGAGGGACGCGAACGCCCCGTGCGCGTCCCGCTCGGCGACGATCCGCTCGGCCAGCTCGACGCTGATCGAGGTGATGTCGGCCAGACCCTGCCGCACGGCGTAGGCGGCGTCGCGGCGGTGGTCGTCGGTGCTGAACGGGCCGTCGGGGTCGAACCTCGTCGGGACGGGTGGCTGCTCGGCACGCACGCAGGCGGGGTCGCCGCCGACGGTGGAGGCGTCCGTCAGGGGCTCGAGGTCGGCCTGCACCTGCGAGCGGGCGAGGTCGGGGCGCAGCACCTCGACGCCGTGCCGGCGCGCGTCGGCGGTGAGGGTCTGCGGGGAGTAGAAGCCCATCGGCTGCGAGGCGAGCAGCGCGGCCAGGAACGCCCCCGGGTAGTGCAGCTTGAGCCACGAGCTGGCGTAGACGAGCAGCCCGAAGCTGAGCGAGTGGCTCTCGGCGAACCCGAAGTTCGCGAACGCCTCGATCTTGGCGTAGATGTCGTCGGCGAGGTCGCCGGTGATGCCGTGCGACTCCATGCCGGCGTAGAGGGTGGCGCGCAGCCGGGCGATCTTCTCGACGCCGCGCTTGGAGCCCATGGCCCGGCGGAGCAGGTCGGCGTCGTCGCCGGAGCAGCCGCCGACGGCCATGGCGATCTGCATCAGCTGCTCCTGGAACAGCGGGACGCCGAGCGTGCGCTCCAGCACCGGCTCGAGCGCCGGGTGCAGGTAGGAGATGGGCTCCTCGCCCAGCTTGCGGCGGATGTAGGGGTGGACCGCGCCGCCCTGGATCGGGCCGGGACGGATCAGCGCGATCTCGATGACGAGGTCGTAGAACCGGCGGGGATGCAGCCGCGGCAGTGTGCCCATCTGGGCGCGGCTCTCGACCTGGAACACCCCGACCGAGTCGGCGCGGCAGAGCATGTCGTAGACGCCGGCCTCCTCCTTGGGCAGGTCCTGCAGCGTCCACCGCTCCCCCAGGTGCTCGGCGACCATGTCGAGCGTGCGCTGCATCGCGCCGAGCATGCCCAGGCCGAGCAGGTCGAACTTGACCAGGCCCATCCAGGCGCAGTCGTCCTTGTCCCACTGCAGGACGGTGCGGTTCTCCATCCGGGCGTGCTCGACGGGCACGACGGTGCCGACCGGACGGTCGGTGAGCACCATGCCGCCGGAGTGGATGCCGAGGTGGCGCGGTGCCCCCGACAGCTCCTCGGCGAGCGCGACGACCGGCGCGGGGATGTCGTGGTCGAGCGAGTCGGCCAGGCTCCCCCACGCGTCGACCTGCTTGGACCACGCGTCCTGCTGGCCGGTGCTGTGGCCGAGCGCCTTGGCCATGTCGCGCACGGCCGACTTGGGCCGGTAGGTGATGACGTTGGCGACCTGCGCGGCGTTGCGACGCCCGTAGGTGCGGTAGACCCACTGGATGACCTCCTCGCGGCGCCCGGCGTCGAAGTCGACGTCGATGTCGGGCTCCTCGTCGCGGGTGGCGGCCAGGAACCGCTCGAAGGGGAGGTCGAAGAAGATCGAGTCGATCGCGGTGATGCCCAGGGCGTAGCAGACCGCGGAGTTCGCGGCCGAGCCCCGCCCCTGGTAGGCGATGCCCTCGTCGCGGGCGAACTTCGCGATGTCGTGGACGATGAGGAAGTACCCCGGGAAGTCCTTCTCCTCGATCACGGCGAGCTCGCGCTCGAGCCGCTCGAGCGCGTCGGGGCGGTCGTCGTAGTAGCGGGTGGCGCCCTCGGCGACGAGCGCCCGCAGGTGCTCCATCGGGGTCAGGCCGTCGGGGACGTTCTGGGGCAGGCGCGGACGCGCGGTCTGCAGGTCGAACGCGAGCTCACGGGCCAGCTCGACCGAGCGCGCGACGGCGCCGGGCCACCGGGCGAACCGGGCCGCCATCTCCTCGCCCGACCTCAGGTACGACGGCCCGCCGCCGGGCAGCCAGCCGTCCATCGCGTCGAGGCTGCGCCGGGCGCGGACGGCGGCGACGGCCGCGGCCAGGCGCGCGTCGGACGGACGGGCGGCGTGGACGTTGCCGGTGGCCACGACGGGCAGCCGGCGCTCGGCGGCCAGCGCGGCGAGGGCGTCGTCGTGGGTGCTGTCGAGGGCGCCGCCGTGGTGGTGCAGCTCGACGGTGACGTGGTCGCGGCCGAACAGGTCGACCAGGCGGTCGAGCTCGCGTCCGGCGGCGTCGTACCCGGCACCGACGAGCGCCTGGCGCACCGCGCCCTTGCGGCAGCCGGTGAGGACGTGCCAGTGGCCGTCGCCGGCGGCCGCGCCGAGCGCCTCGAGGTCGTAGCGCGGACGGCCCTTCTCGGCACCGGCCAGCTGCGCGTCGGTGATGGCGCCGGCGAGGCGGTGGTAGCCCTCCTCGCGTCGGGCCAGGACGAGCAGGTGGCTGCCCTCGGGATCGGCGACGCCGTTCTGCGGGGCGGTGAGGTCGAGGGACAGCTCGGCGCCGATCACCGTGGGCATCTGGTGCTCGGCGGCCGCCTCGGCCATGCGCACCACGCCGTACAGGCCGTCGTGGTCGGTGATCGCCAGGCCCTCCAGACCCAGCCGGGTGGCCTCCTCCACCAGCGCGGACGGCTCGCTGGCGCCGTCGAGGAAGCTGAACGAGGAGTGGCAGTGCAGCTCGGCGTACGGCACCGTGCCGGCCGGACGCCGTGGCGGCTCGGGCGCCTCGTAGGCCTCGCGCTTGCGCGACCACGCCGGCCCGTCGCCGCCGTCGGGCTTCTGGGTGCCCGACAGGATCGACTCCAGCCGCTTCCACGACATGTCCGGGTTGTTGAACCCCATCTGCCCTCTCCTCTCCAAGATCTGGCGACTTCCGGCCCGTTCTGCGACTCCGGACGGGCCGGAAGTCGCCACGTCTCTAGTCGTAGATGGCCTCCACGAACCACTGGCCCTCTTCGACGATGAGGAGCCAGGCCGAGCCGTCGACGCCGACGACCTGGAGGCGGGCGTAGCGGCGGGCGTGGTCGGGGTCCCACCAGCGCTCGTCGACGGGCCAGGGTCCGGCCCAGGCCTGGACGGGCTGCAGGTCGCGTCCGCCGTGGGCGCAGAACCGGGCGGGGTCGCCGCTGAGCGCACCGCGGCCGGTGACGGTGACGGGCTGGCCGCCGGCGGTGAGCACCACGGCCGGACGGCGCTGCGTGAGCACCGTGGCGGGGGCGGGTGCGGGCAGGCTGCCGGGCCACGGCATGTCGGCCGACCGCTCGGGGACGACGGCGGCGCGCGCGTCGTCACCCCACGGCACCAGGGTCTGGCGCTCGGCCGGGCTGCGACCGCCGGTGAGCACCACCGACGCGACGCCCTCGTGGCCGACCATGCCCTGCACCTTGGACAGCGCGCGGGTGACGCGGGCGTCGGGCGGGCCGCCCCACAGGCCGTCGGCGTGGTGGGCGAGGGTGTCGACCTCGTCGGGGACGAGACGCACCTCGCTGACCGGCGACGACACCGCGCCGTCGACGCCGTCGTAGCCGGGGCGCACCTGGAGCTGCCAGCGGACGCGGTCGACGAGGTCGGCGGTGTCGAACCAGCGCGGGTGCAGCCAGGTGCGCTCGGTCTCGCGGCCGTCGTCGGTGGTGACCTCGATGCGCACCGCGGTGCAGACGAGGTTGCGGTCGGCCAGGGCGCCGACGAGCTGCTCGGCGGTCCGGCGGACGCTGAACGCCACCTGCTCGGCGCGGTCGAGCGGCGGCTCGAGCACGAGTCGACGGACGAGGTCGGGCGGCGGCCTGCGGGCCGAGACGGCGCGCTCGTCGCGTCCGCCGGCGAGCCGGTGGGCCCAGGCGCCGTCGTCGCCGAAGCGGGTGAGGACGTCGCGGACGGGCAGCCCGGCGAGCGCGCCGAGGGTGCGCAGGCCGAGCCGGTGGAGCAGGCTCACGAGGTCGGGGTGGTCGAGCACGGCCACGGGGAGGTCGGCCAGGAACTCCGCCGACCCGCCCGCGGGGACGACCAGGCTGTCCTGCGGCAGCGCACGTCGGGCCGCCTGCTCGGCGGCGAAGGGACCGTCGGCGACGCCGAAGCGGCAGTCCTCGACGCCGAGGTGCACCAGCCGCTCGGCGAGCACCGCCGCGGCGTTGACCTCGCCCCCGTGGAAGCGGCTGACGCCCTGCGCGCGGACGGCGCAGGTGCCCGGGCGCAGCGACTGGACGCCGGGCGCGAGGTCCTCGACGGCCTCGAGCACCGGCTCGAACGCGCGGGCGTCGAGCGTGGGGTCGTAGTCGCGGACGACGAGGTCGGGGCAGCGCGACTGCGCGTCGCGGAGCCGCTGGTCGCGGCGGACGCCCTCGACCCGGGCGGACGCCGAGCACGCCAGCACCCGCCCGGCCCGCATCAGCGCGACGGGGGCGCGCAGCGGCAGCCCCTCGAGCCAGGTGACGGCGCGCACCGGCCAGTCGGGGCACCACACCACCATGGTGCGGGTGGCCATCAGCTGGCCATCTCGCGGACGGGCGACAGCGGGGACGCGGACTCGCCGGGCCCGTCGGCGCGGGCCGCGTGCGGCGAGACGAGCGAGACCTGCTGGTCGGGGCCGGGCAGCCAGAGGTCGAGCTGACGGGGGCGTCCCGAGCGCGGCGTGGCCCGGACGGTGGCGCGACGGGCGGCGAGGCGTCCGTGCCCCACCCCCAGACCCACCCAGGCGCCACCGACCACCTCGAGCCGGACGTCGGGACGCGGCCAGTCGCCGAGGACGACGAGCGCCGCGCCCCGCTGGCGCAGCCGGGCCGCGAGCCGGGCCGCCTCGCCCTCGCGGACGCGCGACGGCGGCCGCAGGACGACGACCCCGAGCACGTCGACCAGCGCCTGGGTGGCCGGCAGCCACGAGTCGCCGGGGTCGGGCAGGACGACGGTGCGCGCGAGGTCGACCCCCAGCGCGGCCGCGGCCTCGGCCCCGAACGTGGGCACCCCCACCACCGCGCACCACGCCCCGGCCTGCGACGCGCCGGCCGCCAGCGCCGCCGCGAGCGTGCTGGACCCGCTGACGGTGTAGGTGCCGCCGGCGTGCAGCGTGCCGCCGGGCAGCAGCCCCGACAGCGCGGGCAGGGTGTCGACCGGGGTGCTGGCCGGACGCGTGCCCTGCACCTGGCGGACGCGCTCCTGCAGGCTGCGCACCCGCTCCAGGGTGGCGACGTCGGCCGGTGGGGTCATGGGTCCATGATCGAACACCTGTTCGAACGCGTCAACCCGGACCGGCGGGTCGGTGGACGACACGCCGATCCTCCCCCGCCGGCGGTGCGCGAGCAACCACGCCCACCGGCCGGCGGTGCCCCACCCACCACGTCCCCGGGTTCTGTGGTGGGTCCGGCACCCCGCGTCGTGGGTGCGGCACCGCCGCCGGGTGCGGGCCCACCCCGTCGTGCTGGCGGTGGGCACGGCCCCAGGATCGGCTGATTCCTGGGGCCGTACCCACCGCCGGTGCCGCACCCACCCGCAGCCGCACGTGGTGGCTCGTGCACCCGTCGGGCCTACGGCGAGCACCCACCCCCGTCTCCTCTCACCCGCCACCCGCGACGTCAGGAAGCCACCGGTGGCCGGGGTGGAGGTGGGCGAGGGTGTCGGCGAGCCAGGTGCGCGCGAGGTCGTCGAGGAGCGGCAGGGCGGCGGCGAGGTCGGCGTCGTCCTGGGGGCGGGCGTGGGCCGCCTTGTGCGCGAGCACCACCTCGGGGCGCTGGTACCGCAGCCCGTCCGGGCCCACCCAGGTCACCTCCTCGACGGGACGGGTGACCGAGGCGTCGCGACGGAAGACCCAGTGCCCGTCGGCGTCCTGCTCGGCGAGCAGGTCGAGCAGCCACGGCGCGAGGGCGTGCTCGCGCACCCACACCTGGGACGACTCGGGGTGCAGGTCGGGGTGGACGTCGTCGAGCGGCCGGAGCGTGCGCGAGCCCACCGACCACAGGTCGAACCGCGGTGACAGGTGGCCACGCAGCAGCGGCAGGTCGCGACGCCAGACCGCGACGTCGACGTCGTGGTGCTCGCGGCGCACGCCCGTGAACGCCTCGATCGCGTGGCCGCCGACCACCCACCACTGCCCCTGGTAGCCGTCGAGCAGCTCGGCGACGCCGGCGATCGACGGCGGGTCCCAAGGGCCGAACAGCCGATCGAACTCGGCGTCCTCGTCCATCCCGGCATCGAAGCACACCCGCGTCGACGCACACCCGCACCAGGCAGGTGCCGCGCCCACCACCCGCGGTGGCCCACCCACGACGGAGGGGCCGCCGATGGTGGGTGGGGCACCGCCGCCGGGACGCGGTGGTGGGTGAGGCACCGCCGGGATCAGGCGGGGAGGGAGGCCAGCACCCGCGGCGCGAGCCGCTCGAGCAGCGCCGCGGCGTCGCGCACGCAGACGTCGGGGTCAGGCTCGAGGTCGGTCAGCGCGTGCACGGCGACGACGCCGAGGCGCCGCGCGTCGTCGTCGGACAGGTCGCGCCGGCCGCACACCGCGACGACGGGCACCCCGGCCGCCGTCGCGCGGGCGGCCACGCCGGCCGGGGCCTTGCCGCGCAGGGTCTGCTCGTCCAGGGCGCCCTCCCCCACGACGACGAGGTCCGCGCCGACGAGGCGGTCGTCGAAGCCCACGAGGTCGAGCACCAGGTCGATGCCGGGTGACAGGTCGGCCCCGAGCGCCAGCAGCGCCAGGCCGACGCCGCCGGCCGCACCGGAGCCTGCGCCGTCGCGGTGGTCCGTCCCGACGGCCCGGGCCAGGACGTCGGCCCAGACGCCAAGCGCGTGGTCGAGCGCGACGACCTGCTCGGCCACCGCACCCTTCTGCGGCCCGTAGACCGCCGCGGCCCCGTGCGGGCCGAGCAGCGGGTTGTCGACGTCGCACGCGACTGCCAGCTCCACCTCGGCGAACCCCGCCGGCAGGCCCGACAGGTCGAGCACCCGGGCGTCGCGCAGCCCGTCGCCACCCTCGGGCACCGGTCGTCCGTCACCGTCCCGGACCACCGCCCCCAGACCCACGAGCAGCCCCGCGCCGCCGTCGGTGGACGCGCTCCCGCCGATGCCGACGAGCACCCTGCGGCACCCGTCGTCGACGGCCCGGCGCACGACCTCGCCGACGCCGCGGCTCGTGGCAGTCATCGGGGCGGGCACGCCGCCCGGCAGGAGCCCGAGACCGCAGACCGCCGCCATCTCGACCACCGCGACGTCACCGCGGCGTGCGTACGCCGTGCGCACCGGCTCGCCGGTCGGTCCGGCCGCGGTGGTGGGGACGAGCGTGAATCCTCCGGCCACCGCCGCGTCGAGCGTGCCGTCGCCGCCGTCGGCCACCGGGACCTCGTCGACCACCAGGTCGGGGCGCGCCGCGCGCAGCCCCCGCCCGAGCGCGGCCGCCACCTCCGGCGCCGTCGACGACCCCTTGAACTTGTCGGGAGCCAGCAGGACACGAGGCGGACCGTCAGGAGGCACGTACCGAACCTGCCAGAAAATCCCTTGGACCACCACGACCCCTGGTCTAGGCTCGGGCGCGATGAAGATCTGAGATCGCCCCGGCCCACGTCCGAGGTCCCTGCCCGCGTCGACGCGCGCAGAGCGACCCGGTGGGCCACCGCACCCGGACCGGGAGCACCGCGATGTCATCGACCGTCAGCACCTCCACCCTCACCCCGCTCGTCGCCACCGACGTCGGCCGCACGTTCGGCGACCGCGCCGTCCTCGACGGGGTCGACCTCACCGTCTCCCCCGGCCAGCGCGTCGGGCTGATCGGCGAGAACGGCACCGGCAAGTCGACGCTGCTGCGGCTGCTCGCCGGCGTCGACCGTCCGGACACGGGCAGCATCACGCGTCCCGACGACCTCGCCTACCTGCCGCAGGAGCCGCCGTTCGACGACGGCGCCACGGTCGCCCACGTGCTCGCCGAGGCCCTGGCGCCGCTGCACCGGACGGTGCGGGACGTGGAGCGGCTCGGCGAGCTCATCGCGCGCGACCCCCTGGACGAGCGCACCGCCTCGGCCTACGCCGCGGCCCTCGCACGCGCCGAGGCGCAGGACGCGTGGGACGCCGACCGCCGCGCTCGTGAGGCCGCCGACCGGCTCGGGCTGAGGGGGCTCGACGACGACCGCCTCGTCGGCACCCTGTCGGGGGGCCAGCGCACCCGGCTCGCCGCAGCCGTCGTGGTCACCCGGCGCCCCGCGTGCCTGCTGCTCGACGAGCCGACCAACCACCTGGACGACGACGCGATGGAGCTCGTCGAGGACACCTGTCGGTCGCTGCCGGGCGTCGTGGTGGTCGCGAGCCACGACCGCGTCCTCCTCGACCGCGTCTGCACCCACCTGGTCGACCTCGACCCGGCGGCGCTCGGCACCGACGGCGAGGGCGGGCGCCGCTTCGGCGGAGGGTTCACCGACTACCTCGGTCACCGCGCCGCGGCCCGGCTCCGCTGGGAGGAGAGGTACGCCGAGCAGCAGGCCGAGATCGCGCGCCTGCGCGACGCCACCCGCATCGACACCTCGGCGGTCGCCCACGGACGTGGGCCCACCGACAACGACAAGTTCATCACCAGGTTCAAGGGCGCCCGCGTCGACCGCACCGTCGCCCGGCGCGTCCGCGACGCCGAGCAGCGGCTGGAGGTCGCCGAGCGCGAGCAGGTGCGCCGCCCGCCGGCCCCGCTGCGCCTGCGCGCCGACCTCACCGGACGTCCCGGCGGGTCCGCGCTCGCGGTCGGCGTGCGCGACCTCGCCGTGCGGCACCGCCTCGCCGTCGCGTCGCTCGACGTCCCGACGGGCGGCCGCCTGCTGGTGACGGGCGCCAACGGCAGCGGCAAGTCGACGCTGCTGGCGGTGCTGGACGGCCGGCTCCGCCCCGACTCCGGCACGGTGCAGGTGTCGGCGCGCCGCGTCGCGACGCTCCGGCAGGACGTGACGTTCGACGACGACGCGCGGACGGCCTCGCAGGCCTACCGGCACGCGCTCGGTCCGGAGCTGTCCGCGTCGGTCCCCCTGCGGGACCTCGGCCTGCTCGCACCCGCCTCGCACGCGACGCCCGTGGGCGACCTCAGCGTCGGGCAGAGGCGGCGGCTCGCGCTGGCGCTGCTGGTGGCCCGGTCCCCCGACCTGCTGCTGCTCGACGAGCCGACCAACCACCTCTCGCCCACCCTGGCCACCGAGCTGGAGGAGGCGTTGCGCGAGACGCCGGGGACGGTCGTCGTCGCGTCGCACGACCGGTGGCTGCGACGCCGGTGGGACGGGCCCGAGCTGCGCCTGCAGCCGGCGGGGTGAGGCGTCAGCAGGGAGACCGGCGGTCGGCCACGAGCGAGCGCAGCCGGTCGTCGGGGTCGAGCCGGCCGACGATGGCCGAGCAGGCGTCCCGGAGCTGGCGCACCTGCTCGCGGTCGAGCGGGTCGAGGACGAACGTGCGCACCGCCTCGACGTGGCCGGGGGCGGTGGTCACCACCTTGCGCCAGCCGTCCTCGGTGAGGGTCGCGATGGTGGCGCGGCGGTCGGTGGGGCTGGGCGAGCGCTCCACCCAGCCGCGTCCCTCGAGCTTGGCCACCACGTGCGACAGGCGCGAGAGCGTCGCGCTGGTACCGGTGGCGAGGTCGCTCATCCGCAGCGCGCGGCCGGGGGCCTCGGACAGCTGCGACAGCACCATGTAGTCGAAGTGGGTGACGCCGGCGTCGCGCTGCAGCTGGGCGTCGAGCGCGGCGGGCAGCAGGTTGGTGAGGAACACCAGGTCGAGCCAGGCGGCCCGCTCCTCCTCGTCGAGCCAGCGGGCCTCCGCCGGGTCGGGGTCGACCGCCGCCACCGCGTCCTCCACCTCGTCCTGCACCTCCCCATCCTAGGGACGACGCAGAAGTTGTCGGTGCCTCACAGGGTCATGGGCCTGTGAGGCACCGACAACTCGGGGGGACGCGGGGGGCGTCAGGGGGTGGCGGCGTCCACCTTGGCCTTGACGCCCTCGGTCACCTCGCCCTGCGGCGAGCCGTGGTCGTCGACCATGGTGCGCTCGTCGAACGGGTCGGCGCCGCTGAGCGCCCGCTGCAGCTGGTCCTTGTCGATCGAGTGCGTCCAGGTGCCGACGAGCACGGTCGCGACCGCGTTGCCGGCGAAGTTGGTCACCGCGCGGGCCTCGGACATGAAGCGGTCGATGCCGACGATGAGGCCGACGCCGTCGACCAGGTCGGGGCGGTGCGAGGCCAGGCCACCAGCCAGCGTCGCGAGGCCGGCGCCGGTGACGCCCGCCGCGCCCTTGGAGGCGATGATCATGAAGACCAGCAGCGAGATCTGCTCGCCGATTGACAACGGGTCGCCCATGGCCGACGCGACGAACAGCGAGGCCATCGTCAGGTAGATCGCGGTGCCGTCGAGGTTGAACGAGTACCCGGTGGGGACGACGACGCCGACCGTGGACTTGTCGATGCCCGCGTGCTCCATCTTGGCGATCAGGCGGGGCAGTGCCGACTCCGACGACGACGTCGAGACGATGAGCAGGAACTCGCGGCCGAGGTACTTGAGCAGCGTGAAGATGTTGATGCCGGCGACCATCTTGAGGATCGCGCCGAGGATGACGAACACGAAGATGGCGCAGGTGACGTAGAAGCCGATCATGATGACGGCCAGGCTCTTCAGCGCGTCGACGCCGGTCTCGCCGACGACGCCGGCGATCGCGCCGAAGGCGCCGATCGGAGCGGCCCACATGATCATCGCGAGCACCCGGAACACGACCTTCTGGACGTGGCCGATGCCGCGCAGGACGGGCTCGCCGGCGCGGCCCATCTTCTGCAGCGCGAAGCCGACGAGCAGCGCGACGAGCAGCGTCTGCAGCACCTCGCCGGACACCAGGGACGAGACCATCGTGTCCGGGATGATGCCCATCAGGAACTCGACCGTGGTCTTGGACTCCTCCACCTGCCCGGCGCCGGCGTCGGCGACCTCGGAGCTGATCTGCAGGCCCTCGCCCGGGTGCAGGATGTTGCCGACGACCAGGCCGATCGCGAGCGCCGCGGTGGACATGGTGACGAAGTAGCCGAGCGCCAGGCCGCCGACCTTGCCGACCTGCGCGGCGTTGGCCACCGACCCGACGCCGAGGACGATGGTGCAGAAGATGACCGGCGAGATCATCATCTTGATCAGGTTGACGAACGTGGTGCCGATCGGCTTGAGCTCGACCGCGAAGGACGGGGCGGCGAAGCCCACCGCGATGCCGGCAAGGACGGCGACGATGACCGCGATGTACAGGTAGTGCGTGCGGTCCTTCTTCTTCGGCGGCGCGCCCTGCTCGGCGCTGGGGTCTGGACTGGTGGCGGTGGCCATGGGGGCTCCTCTGCTCGGCTCCGCGGGTGCGGCTCGCCTCATCGTGGGGCCGCGCTGTGAGCCCGGTCACCTTGTGTTCACTGAGTTCACGGGTCGACGACGTGCGGCATGATGCGCGCATGCCGACCTGGAGGAGCACCGGGAGCCTCGCGCGCCAGATCCTGGCGCTGCAGGTGGTCGTGGTGCTGCTCGTCGTGGCCGGGGCGACGGCCCTGGCCTACGTCGACGCCCGCCGCGACGCCGACGACCAGACCGCCCAACGGGCCACCGCCGTGGCGGTGGGGCTGGCCGACTCCCCCACCGTCGCCCAGGCGCTGACGACCGCCGACCCCTCGGCGGTCCTGCAGCCCTACGCCGAGCGCCTGCGCCGCGACACCGACACCGACTTCGTGGTCGTGATGGACACCGACCGCGTCCGGTTCACGCACCCGACGCCGGCCAACATCGGTCGCCGCTTCGTGGGCAACGTGGCACCGGCGCTCGCCGGGCGCACCTTCACCGAGGAGTACGTCGGGACGCTCGGACGCTCGGTGCGCGCCGTCACCCCCGTGGAGGTCGACGGCGAGGTGGTGGCGCTGGTGGCGGTGGGCGTCGCCACCGACCGCGTGCAGCAGGAGGTGCTGGCCCGCCTGCCGGCGATCGTCGTCGCCGGCCTGGCCGTGCTGCTCCTCGGCGTCGTGGGCGCCTGGCTGATCAGCCGTCGCGTGCGACGACAGACCCACGGTCTCGGCGGGGCCGAGATCACCCGCATGTACGAGTACTACGACTCGGTGCTGCACGCCGTGCGCGAGGGCATCGTCCTGCTCGACCGGGACGACCGCGTGCAGCTCGTCAACGACGAGGCGCGCTCGCTGCTGGGCCTGGACGCCGACCCGCTCGGCACCGGGCTGGACGGCCTCGCGCTCCCCGACGACCTCGTCCGCACGATGACGGCCGACGCCGGCGCGGAGGACGAGATCCACCTGGTGGGCGAGCGCGTGCTCGTCGTCAACCAGCAGGTGGCCAGCTGGGAGGGCCGCGCGCTCGGACGCGTCGTCACCCTCCGCGACCACACCCAGCTGCGCCAGGTCGCCGCCGAGCTCGACACCGTCAAGGGACTCACCGAGAGCCTGCGCGCGCAGAACCACGAGGCGTCCAACCGCCTGCACACCGTCGTGTCGCTGATCGAGACCGGACGGCCGCAGGACGCCGTCGCGTTCGCCACCCGCGAGCTCGAGCTGGCGCAGCGGCTGACCGACGAGGTGGTCGCCGCCGTCGACGAGCCCGTGCTCGCGGCGCTGCTGCTCGGCAAGACGGCCCAGGCGGCCGAGCGCGGCATCGAGCTGCAGATCACCGACGACACCCACGTCAGCGCGGTGGCGATCTCGTCGCGCGAGGTCGTGACCATCCTGGGCAACCTGATCGACAACGCGATGGACGCCGTGCACGAGGCCGACCAGCGGGTCGTGGTGGTGCGCGTCGAGTCCGACGACCTCGGCTTCGAGGCCACCGTCGAGGACAGCGGGCCCGGCATCACCCACGAGTACCGCGAGAAGGCCTTCGAGCGCGGCTGGTCCACCAAGCGTGCCGACGACGGCTCTCGCCGCGGGCTGGGCCTGGCCCTGGTCGGCCAGGCGGTCAGACGCCACGGCGGGTCGGTCTCGGTGCACGAGAGCGCGCTCGGCGGCGCGCGCTTCGAGGTCTCCATCGAGCTGGCGGCCGCACCGTGAGCGCCGAGCTGGCCGTGCTCGTGGTCGAGGACGAGGAGATCGCCGCCCGCGCCCACGCCGACTACGTCGGACGCGTCGACGGCTTCGTCCTGTCCGGGGTGGCGCGCACCCGTCAGGAGGCGGTGAGGCACCTGGCCGCCGAGCGGGTCGACGTCGTGCTGCTCGACATGAACCTGCCCGACGGCCACGGCCTCGACATCCTGCGCCAGCTCCGCGGCAGCGGCTACGCGTGCGACGTCATCGCGGTGACGTCGGCCCGCGACCTCGCCGTCGTCACGCGCGCCGTCGAGCAGGGCGTCGCGTCGTACCTGCTCAAGCCGTTCACCTTCGCGGCCTTCCGCGACAAGCTCGAGCGGCTGGCCGCGTTCCGCCGCCAGGTCGCCTCCAGCGGCGACGACCTCGCCCAGCACGAGGTGGACGCCATGCTCGGCCTGCTGCGCAACCCGCGCGTCGGCGACGGGCTGCCCAAGGGCCTGACCCGACCCACCCTCGACGCGGTGTCGCGGGCCGTGCGCGAGGGGGGCGAGCCGATGTCGGCCAGCGAGGTCGCCGAGGCCGTGGGCGCCTCCCGCGTCACGGCCCGTCGCTACCTCGAGCACCTGGTCAGCACCGGCTCCCTCACCCGCGGCACCCGGTTCGGCGGGTCGGGCCGACCCGAGGTCGACTACCGACCCGCCTGACCCGTCACGCGCCGAGCGGCACCGACGCGCCGGGGATGGCGTCGAGCAGGCGCCGGGTGTACTCCTCCTGCGGGTCGTCGAAGACGGCCGCGACGCTCGACTGCTCGACGACACGACCCTCCTGCATCACCAGCACGTTGTCGGCGATCTGGCGCACCACCGCGAGGTCGTGGGTGATGAACAGGTAGCTCAGGCCCAGCTCGGCCTGCAGGTCGTTGAGGAGGTTGAGGATCTGCGCCTGCACGAGCACGTCGAGCGCGGAGACCGCCTCGTCGCAGATGACCACCTCGGGGTCGAGCGCGAGGGCGCGCGCGATCGCGACCCGCTGACGCTGCCCGCCGGACAGCTCGTTGGGGTAGCGCGACATCACCGACGCCGGCAGCGACACCTTGCCGAGCAGGTCGCGGATCTTGGCCTCGCGCTCCTTCGGCGTGCCGATGCCGTGGGTGCGCAGCGGCTCCTCGATCGAGCGGTAGATCGAGTACATCGGGTCGAGCGAGGCGTAGGGGTTCTGGAACACCGGCTGCATCTGGCGACGCATGGCGAGCTGGTCGGCCTTGCGCGTCTGCGTGGTGATGTCGACGCCGTCGAACTCGACGCTGCCGGACGTCGGGTCGAGGAGGCCGAGCACCATGCGCGCCACGGTGGACTTGCCCGAGCCCGACTCCCCCACGATCGCGGTGGTGGTGCCACGGCGCAGCTGGAACGACACGTCGTCGACGGCCGTGAACTGCACCGACGAGCCGGGACGTCCGCCGCGGATGGAGAACACCTTCGTCAGCTGCTTGGCCTCGACGACGACGCCCGACCCCTCGCCGAACTCGTCGGGGCGCGTCGCCACCTCCTCGGCGACCTCCTCGGCCGTCTGGACGGCCTGCTCGCGCACCTCGGCGCGGTGCTCGACCGCCGAGAGCCGCTGCGAGGCCAGCGACGGGGCCGAGCCCACGAGTCGCTTGGTGTAGGCGTGGTGGGGGTCCTGCAGGATCTCCAGCGCCGGGCCGGACTCGACGATGCGGCCGCGGTACATCACCACGAGGTGGTCGGCGCGCTCGGCGGCGAGGCCGAGGTCGTGGGTGATGAGCAGGACGGCGACGCCGAGGTCGTCGGTGAGACGGTCGAGGTGGTCCAGGATCTGCTTCTGGACGGTGACGTCGAGCGCCGAGGTGGGCTCGTCGGCGATGAGCAGCTTGGGTCGTGCGGCCAGGCCGATCGCGATGAGCGCGCGCTGGCGCATGCCGCCGGAGAACTCGTGCGGGTACTGCTGGGCGCGCCGCTCGGCGTCGGGCAGCCCGGCCTCCTCCAGGAGCTCGACGACCCGCTGGTCGGCCGCCTTGCCCTTGGCGACGCCGTTGGCGACCAGCGTCTCCTTGATCTGGGCGCCCACCCGCACCAGCGGGTTGAGGTTCGACATCGGGTCCTGCGGCACCAGGCCGATCGACGATCCGCGCAGCGCCACCACGTCGCCCTTGCGGGCCTTCGCGATGTCGGTGCCCTCGAACAGGATCTGCCCGCCGGTGACGCGGCCCGTGCCCGGCAGCAGGTCGATGATCGCGTGCGCGGTGGTCGACTTGCCCGAGCCCGACTCGCCGACGATGGCGACCGTCTGGCCGGGGTAGACCACGAGGTCGGCGCCGATCACGGCGGGGATCACGGTCTTCTTGTCGCTCGCGAACCCGACGTCGAGCCCCTTGAGCTCGAGCAGGGGGCGGTCGGCGGACTGGTCGGCGGTCATCGCTTGCGCGCCTTCGGGTCGAGGGCGTCGCGCACGGCGTCGCCGAGGAGGATGAAGCTCAGGACGGTGACGAGCAGGGCACCGGCCGGCCAGAGCATGACGCCGATCCGCACGCCCGAGCGCACCTGGGGCTGCGCGGACGCGATGTCGGCACCCCACGACACGACTCCGAAGGGCAGCCCGACGCCCAGGAACGACAGCGTCGCCTCGGCCACGATGAACACGCCCAGCGACACCGTCGAGACCACGATCACCGGCGCGAGCGAGTTCGGCACGACGTGGCGCACCAGGTTGCGCCGGGGCGTGGCCCCGATCGCGCGGGCGGCGTCGATGAACTCCATGTTCTTGGTCTCGAGCACGGCGCCGCGCGTGATGCGCGCGATCTGGGGCCAGCCGAACAGCGCCAGCACCACCACCACCGACGTCACGCCGGAGAAGAACCCGCGGTCGGGGAACAGGTTGCGGATCACCGACAGGCCCACGAGCGCCGCCAGCAGCAGCGGGATCGCGTAGAAGATGTCGGAGACGCGCGACAGGACGGCGTCGACCCAGCCGCCGTAGAAGCCCGCGACCGAGCCGACGAGCATGCCGACCACGGCCACGACGACCGTGGTGAGCACGCCCACCGCGACGCTCGCGCGCGCCCCGTAGACGGTGCGCGACAGCAGGTCGCAGCCGGCGCGGTCGTAGCCGAGCGGGTGACCCGGCTCGGCGCCACCGATGATCTTGCCCGGCTGGCAGAACGTGGGGCTCTGGTTGGTGAACAGCCCCGGGAACGCGATCACGACGGCGAGGAACGCCAGCAGCGTCGCGGCCACGAGGAAGATCGGGTTGCGCCGCAGCTGCTTCCACGCCTCCTTCCACTGGCTCTCCGGCGGAGCCGTGGTGTCGAGCACGCCGACCTCGTGCAGCGGGGTCTCGGCGGCGTCGGCCACCCGGCGCTCCTGGCCGGGGCGGGGAGCAGGACGCGACGTGGGCTCAGGCATAACGGATCCTCGGGTCCAGGGCGGCGTAGACGAGGTCGACGACCAGGCTGGTGAGCACGTAGACGAGCACCAGGATGGTCACGACCGAGACGATCGTGGGGCTCTCGCCGCGCTGGATCGCCTGGAAGGCGAGGTTGCCGACGCCGGGCACGTTGAAGATGCCCTCGGTGACGATCGCGCCGGCCATCAGGCCGCCGAGGTCGGCACCGAGGAAGGTGACGACCGGGATGAGCGAGTTGCGCAGCACGTGCTTGCGGTTGACCTCGCCCTCGCTCAGGCCCTTGGCCCGGGCGGTGCGCACGTGGTCGGCGGTCATGTTCTCGGCGACCGACGTCCGCGTCAGCCGCAGCACGTAGGCGAACGACACCAGCCCCAGCACGAACGCCGGGAGCAGCAGGTCGCCGAACCCCGTGCCCGAGACGGTGGGGGTCGTCCACTGCAGCTTCACCCCGACGAGCAGCTGCAGCAGGAAGCCGAAGACGAAGATCGGCACCGCGATGACGAGCAGCGAGACGACGAGCATGGTCGAGTCGAAGAGCCTGCCCTTGCGCAGCCCCGCGTAGAAGCCGGCGGCGACACCGAGCACGGCCTCGATCAGCAGCGCCATGAGCGCGAGCTTGATCGTCACCGGGAACGCGTCGGCCACCAGGTCGATGACGGGCCGTCCCGTGAAGGACATCCCGAAGTCGAAGGTCAGGATCCCCTTGAGGAACAGCAGCCACTGCACCAGGAACGGCTGGTCGAGGTTGTACTGCGCCTCGAGCTGGGCCCGGACCGGCTCGGAGACCTGCCGCTCGCCGAAGAGCCCCGTGATGGGGTCGCCGGGGCGCAGGAACACCATCGCGTAGATGAGCAGGGTCGCGCCCAGGACGACGGGGATCGCCTGGAGCACCCGTCTGCCGATGTACCACCACATGTGTGCGAGAGCTCTCTGCTAGGGGGATGCGTCGCCGGACGCACGCGTGTGGGGCGACACCGAGGTGCCGCCCCACACGCGGGGTCCAGCCGGGCCGGACGGTGCTACTTGGTCGCCTCGTTCAGCACCGGACGGTTCTTCCAGTTGAACGTCACGTTGTCGACGCCGGTCGCAGCCGCGGCGGCGACGTCGGTGTACCACAGCGGGATCGCCGGGAGGTCCTGGAGCAGGACCGCCTGGGCGTCGGCGTAGAGCGAGTAGCGCTCGGCCTCCTCGTCGGCACCGGCGGCCTGGCGCAGGATGCCGTCGAGCTGCTCGCTGGAGTAGTCGCCGTCGTTGGAGCCCGCGCCCGTGGCGTACAGCGGGGCGAGGTAGTTGTAGATCGACGGGTAGTCGGCCTGCCACCCGGTGCGGAACGCGGTGTCGATCGAGCGGTCGGTGACGCCGGTGCGCAGCTCGTCGAAGGTGGCGTACTCCTGCGGCGTGGCCTCGATCTCGAGGTTGTTGCGCAGCTGGTTGACGACCGCCTCGACCCACTCCTTGTTGCCCGCGCCGTCGGCGTTGTAGGCCACGGTGAACTCGCCCTCGAACGGGGCGATCGCCTCGGCCTGCGCCCACAGCGCCTTGGCCTCGGTGGCGTCGAACTCGAGGACGTCCGAGCCCTCGATGTCGTCGTCGAAGCCCGGCAGCACCGGGGAGGAGAAGTCGACGGCCGGCGTGCGGCTGCCCTCGAAGACGTTCTCGGTGATCTCCTCGCGGTCGATCGCCTTGGACAGCGCCTGGCGACGCAGGTCGCCCTCCTCGCCGTCGAAGCCGTCGAGACGCTCGGGGATCGTGATGGACGCGAACGCCGACCCGGGCTGGGTGATCGCCTGGACCTGGTTGTCGTCCTGGTAGGTGCCCAGCGCGCTCGGCGGGACCTGGTCCATGACGTCGAGGTTGCCGCCCTGGATGTCGGAGTAGGCGCCGTCGGGGCTGGTGTAGATGCGGAACTCCAGGCCCTCGTTCTGCGGCTCGCGGGCCCCCTCGTAGCTCTCGTTCGGCTCGAGGGTGATCTTGACGTTGTTCTCCCAGCCGTCCGCGGCCATCTTGTACGGGCCGTTGCCGATGGGCTGCTTGCCGTAGGCCTCGATGTCGTCGAACGCCGACTCGGGCAGCGGGAAGTAGGCGCTGTAGCCGAGGCGCTCGGGGAAGTCGGCCTCGGGCTGGCTCAGCTTGATCGTGAACGTCTTCTCGTCGACGACGGTCAGGCCCGACATCGTCTCGGTGGTGGGGTTCTCGGCCGAGACGTCCGCGTAGCCCTCGATGGGCTCGAAGAAGTAGCTGGACAGCTGGGCGTTGGTGCTCAGCGCGCCGTAGTTCCAGGCGTCGACGAACGAGCTCGCGGTGACCGCGGAGCCGTCGTCGAAGGTCCAGTCCTTGAGCTTGACGGTGAACGTCTGGTTGTCGGTGGTCTCGATGGACTCCGCGACCTCGAGCTCGCTCTCGCCCTCGTTGGTGTAGTACACCAACCCGGAGAACATCTGGTCGATGACGTTGCCGCCGCCGACCTCGTTGGTGTTGGTCGGCACCAGCGGGTTCTGCGGCTCGGTCGAGTAGACCGAGATGACGCCGTCGCTGGCCGACGAGTCGTCGCCGCCGCCGCACGCAGCCAGCACGAGGCTGCCGCAGGCGACGAGGGCCACGCCCGCGAGGCGAGTTCGCCCAGGGAGTCGCATGGATTTTCCTCCTGTGGAGATGGGGCACGCGGACGCGTGTGCCGCATTGCTACCAGCGAGGCAGGGCGCGGGAAAAGCCAGGAACGACTCCTCGGACACTCCGTGACCAGATCGTCACCTAGTCCAAGTGGGCCATACCACCATGGTCAAGTCAGGTGGTTGCAGCCTGACACCATGTGAGGGTGTGTCAGCGGCGCTTCACGCGCACCGTGACCGTCGCCGACGTCGACGCGCGGTAGGTGACGTCCGCCGGGCGGTACACCGCACGCAGCCGGTGGACCCGTGGGCGGAGGGCGGTGCGCCCGAGCCCGACGGTCGCCGCGCCTCGTGCCAGCCGGACGGTGCGCAGGGCCTTGCGCCCGTCAAAGACCGTCACGGTGCCCGTCGGCGGCCCGTCACGACCCGCCACCACCACGCGCAGGCGGACGGAGTGGCGTCCGTACCGTGCGGTCGTGCGACTGGCGCGCAGGCGGGCGGTGGTCGACCACGCCGGCACCGCGACCGCACCGGACGACAGGGTGTTGCTGGAGTAGGCGCCGCTGCGGGCGGTCTCGACCACGCTGATCCGCCGCCCGACGTCGGCGCGGGTCAGTCGGTAGGAGGTACCGGTGGCTCCGGGGACGGCGCGTCCGTCGCGACGCCACTGCCGCGAGGCGAAGGTGCCGAGCACCCACTGCGCCGGGGTGGCCGTGAGCGTCGAGCCGACCGACGCGCCACCGCGGACCTGCGGCGCCGTGCGGGCCGCCATCAGCCGGCCGAGGTCGAGGACGCCCGCCCCGCCCCCGCTGGTCGACCTCGCGTAGGGCTGGACGGCGCCGCGCACGGCCGCCTCGACGGTAGCTGCGGACAGGGACCGGTCGACGGACTTCACCAGGGCCGCCGCGGCCGCGACCTGCGGTGCCGCCTGGCTGGTGCCGCTCATCGTCGTCACGGTGGCCGCGCGGGCGGTGGTGGCGCCGTTGTTGGTCGTGGAGAGCACGTCGGTGCCCGGGGCCGCGAGCGCGAGCCCGGCACCGCGGTTGGAGAACGTCGCCAGGCCACCGGTGCGGGTGGAGGCACCGACGGCCAGCACACCCCGGCAGCTCGCCGGGCTGGACAGCCGGACGTCCCCGCCCTCGTTGCCGGCCGCGGCGACCACGACGACCCCGCGGCGGCGGGCCCCGTCGATCGCCGTCTGCATGGTGGCGCCGCACGCCTGGCTGCGGACGCCGAGGGACAGGCTGACCACCGACGCCGGCGTGGTGTTGGCCGGGACGCCGGGCACCGAGCCGCCCGAGGCCCACGTGATGCCCGCGGCGACGTCGCTCTCGGAGCCGCCGCACCGTCCGAGCACGCGCACCGGCTGCACCCGGACGCCCGGTGCGGTGCCGGCGACGTGGAGGCCGTTGTCGGCCCGGGCCGCGACGATGCCGCTGACGTGGGTGCCGTGCCAGGAGCTCGGCTGCGCCTTGGCGCGCGAGTCGCCCTCGCACTGGCGGGCCTCGGCGGCGTCCATCCAGTCGCCCTCGTCGCGGGGGTCGGCGTCGCGGCCTCCCCCGTCACGCGCGGTGGCCGGGGCGGAGATCATGTCGTACCCGCCGACGACGGAGCCGTCGAGGTCGGGGTGGGCGGTGATGCCGGTGTCGACGACCGCGACGACCACCGACGACGAGCCGCGTCCGCGGTCCTTCCAGAACGCCGGGGCGCGGTTCGCCCAGCCACCCGCGCGAGAGGCCGAGGCGTCCCACAGCCACGACTGGGACGAGAAGTACGGGTCGGCGGGCCTCACGGGTGAGGCTGCCGCGACGCGCACCAGGTGGTCGGGCTCGACGGACGCGACGTCCGCCCGCGCGGCCAGCTCGGCGGCGGCCCGTCCGGCGTCCGCGGCGTCGACGGGCGCGTCGAGGCGCAGCGCGTAGGCGCCCCCGCTCGTGCGCGTCGCGCCGGACACGTCGACGTCGAGCAGGTCCTCCACGTCGCCCACCACGCCCCTCGGCAGGGCCGGGTCGGTGGGCGTGACGATCAGTCCGACGACGGCCGGGTCGGCGCCCGCCGGGTCGTCGACCGCCGCGGCCGGAGCCGACGGGGTCGCGAGTCCGGCGGTCGCGGTGACGCCGGCGACGACGAGCACCGCCGCGCGGAGGACGAGGGACCGGGAGCGCACACCTCAGGGTAGGGCGATTCTCTACCTCAGATGAGGTATATCGCCGAACCTGCGCCCGCCGTCACCGACGGCGCGGCTTGACCACCCTGACCGACACCGTGCGCGACGTCGACGCCGCGTACGACGGGTCGGCGGGCGTGAAGACCACCCGGAACCGGTAGGTGCCCGGCTTGAGCTGTCGGCGTGGCGTCGAGATCGCTCCTGAGTTGCTGAGCGTCCTGACCGTGCGGATCTTCGTGCCTCCGCGGTAGAAGGTGAACGTGCCCCGGGAGGTCGAGCCGCGCGCCCGCAGCTGGACGCCCTCCTTGGTGGAGGTCACCTTCTTCTTCACGGCCTTCAACGACACCGTCGTCGCCTTCTTCGGCGGCGTCGGCGCGACGCCCACGACCGTCCCGGCCGAGGTGCGGCGCGTGACCGGGAAGGGCGGCTGCGTGGCCGTGACCGCCACCGACAGCTTCCTGCCCGCGGCCGACGGGGGGATGGTCAGCTGGCCACCGCTGCCACCCGCCAGCGCCCTGCCGTCGACGTACCACTGGTAGGTCAGCCGCGGCGACCCCTGCCAGGGCGCGACCGCACTGACGCTGCCGTAGGTCCGAATGGGGGTTCCCGCGGGTCCGTTGGCCCTGATCGTCACGGCGCCGGTCGGTGCGGGGACCTCCGACAGGTCGACGATGCCGGCGCCGCACAGCGACGTGTCGCAGTCGTAGTCCGCCGACCCGCCCCCGTACGCCGGGAAGGGCTGCGTGGCCTGGCGCAGCGCGGCGGTGACCTGCGCCGGGGTGGCCGCTCCCAACGAGTACAGCAGCGCAGCGGCACCGGACACGGCCGGAGCGGCCATGCTCGTGCCCGCGTACCCGGCGTACGTGTCGCCGGTGGGCGTCGTGGCACCGGCGTCGATCGTGGAGAGCACCGTCTTGTAGTGGTCGTCCTCGCCCGCGGGCGCGGTGCCCGGCAGGTAGGTGAAGTTGGGGTTGTCGCCACCCGGGGCCGACAGCGTCACCGAGCTGCCGACGTTGCTGTACGACGCGAGCTGCCCGAGGTCGTCGGTCGCAGCGACCGAGACCACTCCGTCGCAGTTGGCGGGCGTGCTCGTGGAGGCGTCCGCCGCCTCGTTGCCGGCAGCCGCCACCACCGTGGTCCCGCGAGCGATGGCCGCGTCGACGACCTCCTGGTAGCTGTCGGGGCAGAATCCCCGCCCCGTCTGCTCGTCGACGCTGGTGCCGCCGAGGGAGAGGTTGACGACCTTCGCGGGCGTCCGGTTGGTCGGGACGCCCGGGACGGTGCCGCCGCTCGCCCACGTGATCGCGTCGAGGATGTCGTCGTCGAAGCCGCCGCACTTGCCGAGGGCACGCACCGGCTGGACCGTGACGTCGGGGGCCACGCCCACGACGCCGATCCCGTTGCCGTCGGTGGCGGCGATGGTGCCTGCGACGTGGGTGCCGTGCCACGAGCTGTCCTCGGCCTCGGCCTCGGGGTCCTGGTTGCAGGCCCGAGCCTCGTCGGCGGCGAGCCAGTCACCCGGGTCGGACGGGTCGGCGTCGCGGCCGTCGCCGTCGTTGGCGAAGAAGTCGGCGGGGTAGGCCCCGCCGGTGTCCGGGTCGATCGCCGGGTCGCCGTTCTCGTCCGTCAGCCCGTAGGGGCGCTGACTGACGAAGTCGTAGCCGTCCACGCGTGAGGCCGCCAGGTCGACGTGCCGGGTCATGCCGGTGTCGACGACGGCGACGGTCACCGACGACACCCCCTTGGTCGCGCGCCACAGGGCCGGAGCCTTGACGCTGTAGCCGCCGGCCGGGAACGCGGGCGTGGTGGTCAGGCTCCGCGGGTCCCAGAGGTTGAACAGCTCCCCGAACCCGGGGTCGTCGGTGGTGACCGGCGACGTCGCCGCCGTGCGGCGCAGCACGTTCGGCTCGGCCCACAGGACGTCGGCGCGGCTCTCGAGGTCGTCGGCCACCGCCTGGGCCGACGCCAGCGGGACGGTCTGGTCGAACGCGATGACCGAGGTGCCCTCGGCGGCCGGCCTGGTGCCGTCGAGGTCTGCCCCGTGGACCGCCGCGGCCACGCGGCGCTGGGCCGTGCTGACCGTGCCGGACCGGGTCTTGACGATGACGCCGGCCGCGACCGCAACCACGGCTTCCTCCGCCGGCCGGGTCTTGTCCGCCGACCGCGGACCGTCCGCGGCGGCGACGGCGCCCAGCGGGAGGACGGCGAGCAGGAGCGAGGACCCGAGAGCCAGCGGCAGGACGCGTCGCCGGAGGGCCACCCGGGTGTGCGGGAAGTCGGTCACGGCCGAATCCTAGAGCCCATTCCTCGTCACGATGAGGGAACCGGTCGAACCGGCGGCGGACCCACGCGACGGAGCCGCCGCGCCCCGAGGGGTGCGGCGGCTCCTTAAGGTGCGTCGGGGTCAGCCCTTGCGCTTGGTGACCTCTTCGGTGGCCTGCGGGAGCACCGTCTTGAGGTCGCCGACGACGCCGAAGTCGACGAGCTCGAAGATCGGGGCCTCGTCGTCCTTGTTCACCGCGACGATCGTCTTGGACGTCTGCATGCCGGCGCGGTGCTGGATCGCGCCGGAGATGCCGTTGGCGACGTACAGCTGCGGCGAGACGGTCTTGCCGGTCTGGCCCACCTGGAACGCGTGCGGGTACCAGCCCGAGTCGACCGCGGCGCGCGAGGCGCCGACGGCGGCGTCGAGGGAGTCGGCGAACTCCTCGACCTGGGTGAAGTCGCCACCGGTGCCACGACCACCGGAGACCACGATCGCGGCCTCGGTCAGCTCGGGGCGCCCGGTCTTCTCCCGCGGCTTGGACGCGGTGATCTTGGCGGTCTTGGCCAGGTCGGACACGCTGACGTCGAAGGCCTCGACGGCGGCGGCGCCGGCGTTCTCCTGCGGCGTGACCGAGTTGGGCTTGACCGTGATGATCGGGGTGCCCTGGGTGACCTGCGCCTGGACGGTGAAGTTGCCGGCGAACACGCTCTGCGTGGTCTGCACGCCACCGTCAGCGGCCTGGATGTCGACGGCGTCGGTGATCAGGCCCGACTGGGTCTTGATCGCCAGGCGTCCGGCGATCTCCTTGCCCTCGGCCGAGGAGCCGATGAGCACGGCGGCGGGGCTCTTGGCCTCCACGAGCTGCGCCAGGGCCTCGGCCTTGGGCGCCACCAGGAACTCGCTCAGGGCGGCGTCGTCGAGGGTGTAGACCTTCGCGGCGCCGAACTTGCCGAGCGCCTCGGTGGCGGCGTCGGCGTTGGAGCCGATGAACACCGCCGACGGCTCGCCCAGGCGGGCGGCCAGCGTCAGCATCTCGGACGTGGTCTTGCGGACCGCACCATCGGTGTGGTCGACGAGCACGAGCACTTCAGTCATAGTCGTTCTCTCCCTTGGCCCGGCCGGCTCAGACGAACTTCTTGGACGCGAGGTACTCGGCGAGCTTGGTGCCGCCGTCGCCCTCGTCGGTGACGATCTCGCCCGCGGTGCGCGGCGGACGGGGCTCGAACGAGAGCACCTTGGTCCACGCCGCGGCGGCACCGACCTCGGACGCCTCGACGCCGATGTCGGACAGCGACCACGTCTCGACCGGCTTCTTCTTGGCCGCCATGATCCCCTTGAACGAGGGGTAGCGGGGCTCGTTGATCTGGTCGGTCACCGAGATCACGAGCTTGCCCGAGGCCTCGATGGTCTCGGTGGCGGCGTCGCCGTCACGGCGGATCTTGAGCGTGTCACCCTCGACGGTCAGCTCGGAGGCGAACGTCAGCTGCGGCAGGCCCAGGCGCTCGGCCAGCATCGCCGGCACGACGGACATGCCGCCGTCGGTCGAGGCCAGACCGGTCATCACGAGGTCGAAGTCGCCGATCTTCTCCAGCGCCTTGGCGAGCACGAGCGACGTCGCCGCGGCGTCGGAGCCCGCGATCGCGTCGTCGAGCACGTGGACACCCTTGTGAGCGCCGATCTGCAGCGCCTTGCGGACCGCGTCGGCGGCCTGCTCGGGGCCGACGGTCAGCACGGTGACCTCACCGTCACCGGCCTCGACGACCTTGAGCGCCTCCTCGACGGCGTACTCGTCCAGCTCGGACAGCAGCCCGTCGACACCCACTCGGTCGACGGTGTTGTCCGACGTGAACGTGCGCTCGCCGGTCGCGTCGGGGACGTACTTCACCAGCACGACGATGTTGGCCACGAGGCCCTCCTGGTTCGATGCGTTCGGTGCGGTCGTTGCCTGTGCGCGGGGACGCGCGGGCGACTGAGCAAGCGCTTAGTCGCTACCTGCACGTTACCGATTGGTAATCGTTCGCGCGAGGCGGTGGCCGCATGGTCTGGGTCACAAGCCTATTCCGTGCCGGTGACGCGCGCCGTCGACGTCCGGTCCGGTGGACGGCGCCACCGAACGTCGGGCACGAGCGCGCCGGCCGAGCCCGCGCGGACCGCCCCGGCCCAGACGCCCCAGCCGTAGGCGAGGTCGTCCAGGCGGCGGGCGAGCCAGTAACCCCGCCTGCGGACGCGGTCGCGCTCGCGCACGTGCTCGGCGACCACGTCGGCGACGACGGCCACGGCCACCGCGCGTCGGGCACGCGACGACACCAGGCACGCGACGAGCGACGCCGGCCACCAGTGGCGCAGCAGCAGGCCCGACGTCTGATCGAGCGCCGCGACCACCCCCTGACCGGTGAGCTCGGCGGCGAGCGCGGCCGGACGCCCACTGCGCTCGAGCCGTCGCGACAGGCGCGTGGCGGTGACGCCGGACGCGGCCACCGCCACCGGCAGCGACCACCGCCGCTGCACGAGGACGGCCAGGGTCACCACCACCCCGAGCGGCGTGAGGACGGCGGGCGCCACCGTGCGTCCGTGGCGCCGGGCCAGCGGCTCGGCCGACGAGCCGTAGAAGGCCTTGCGGCCGAGCCAGGCGCGCACGCGGGTCCGGTTCTCGTGGCGCACCACGACGTCGGCCTCGTAGCGGACCCGCCAGCCGTCGGCGCAGAGCCGCCACACGAGGTCGACGTCCTCACCGGACCTCAGGGCGACGTCGAAGCCCCCGGCCAGCGCCTCGACCCGGCCGAGCAGCGCCGCTGCGGGCACCCACGCCACCGCCGACCGCGGCCGCACGAGCGCCGACCTCGGACCAAGGTCGAGGGAGGAGCGCACCTCCTCGTAGTGGTCGAGCCACCCGTCCCCTCCCCCGAGACCCAGCACGCGCGGGGCGACCAGCGCCACCGCCGGGTCGCCGAGGTGGCGGGCCAGGGCACTGACGTCGTCGGGGTCGAGCACCACGTCGGAGTCGACGAGCAGGACGAACGGCGTGGCCACCGCGGCGATGCCGGCGTTGCGCGCGGCGGCCGGACCGCGGTTCTCCGGCAGCAGCAGCACCTCGGCACCGTGCCGAGCCGCCACCGCCGACGTGGCGCGCGGGTCGAGCGAGCCGTCGTCGACGACGACCACGCGGAGCGCACCGTCGAGCCCGCGCAGCAGCCGGTCCAAGCCGAAGGGACGGTCACGCACCGGCACGACGCACGTCACCTGGTCGAAGGGCACCTCGGGCAGCGATCCCCCGACGGGCACGGCCATGCCCGACCCGACGAGACGCTCGGCCAGCGCGCCCTCGATCCCCTCGTCGGTTCGCAGCACCCCGCGGCCCAGCAGGCGCCCGGCCCGCTCGCCGAGGTGGCTGACCCGCGGCGGTGCACCCCCCACCAGGGTCCGGCCGCCGTCCCGCACCAGGACCCCCGGCGCGAGCCGGACGATCGTCCCGGTCGGCAGGCTCATCCGGCGAACCCGCCGTCGGCGGCCACCACCGAGCCGTTGAGGACGGCGCCCTCGTGCGAGCAGCAGAACGCGACGGCGGCGGCGACCTCCGAGGGGTCGAGCAGGCGCCGGACCAGCTGCGAGGACGCGAGCGGCTCGGGGTCGTCGAGGTCGTACAGCGCCGCGGTGGCGTCGAGCATCGAGGTGCGGGTGGATCCCGGCGAGACAGCGACGGCGGTGACGCCCGTGGCGACGAGGTCGGCCGCGAGCCCCTTCACCAGGCCGACGACGGCGTGCTTGGCGGCGTTGTAGGCGGCGAGGTGGAACAGACCCCGCGTCCCGGCCGCCGACGCGATCGCCACGAACCGCCCGCCCGACGGGTCGGGGCCGCCGAGCAGGTGCGGCACGCAGGACGCCGCGGTGTTCCAGACCCCGCGCACGTCGACGTCCCACTGGGTGTCGAGGTGCTCCGCGGGTGCCTCCCAGAGCGGGGTGCCGCCGGCGATCACCGCGGCCGCCGCGACGACGGCGTCGAGCCGTCCGAATGCGTCCACCGCAGCCGCCGCGGCTGTGTCCGTCGCGGCGCGGTCGCGGACGTCGGCGACGCGGGCGACGACCTGGCCGGGGTGCGCCGCGGCGACGGCATCGAGGTCGGCGCGGTCGGCGAGCCGGTAGCCGACGCCGGGCGGACGGTCGGGGCCGTCGCCGGCGCACGAGTCCAGCGCGAGGACGCGGTAGCCGCGGTCGCAGAGCGCGTGCACGGTGGCCGCCCCGATGCCGCGGGCGGCACCGGTCACGAGGGCGACGCGCGGTGGCGCGGTCACCGGCGGGCCGCCGGGTGCCGGGTTCCGGCCTGTCGGACGACGGCGTGCGCCATCGCCGCGAGCACCCGCGCACCCTCGTCCGCCGAGGCTCCTGCGGGGTCGCCGAGCACGCCGTTCGGCGACACCGCGGCCACGCCGCCGGCGCGCAGCAGCGGCAACAGCTCGGCCAGGGGCGACGTGCAGCCGGCCTCGGCGAGGTCGAGGTGGACCGAGTCCGGGCGCAGGTGCAGCATCAGCGAGGTCTCGGTGCGCCCGGCGTGCAGGTCGACGTCCTCGGTCGCGCACGGCACCCAGTCCACGTCGAGCCCCTCGTGGACGAGCTGGGTGACGGCCCCCGTCACGGCGTCGAGGTTGCCCCCGTGCCCGTTGACGAGCACGACGCGGTCGGCCCAGGTCGCCGCCGACCGGACCAGCTCGACCAGGAGCACCCGCAGCGCGTGCGTGCCGATCGACAGGGTGCCGGCGAACGACTGGTGCTCGCCGCTCGAGCCGTAGACCACGGCGGGCGCGACCACGACGTCGCGGTCGAGACCGACCCGGAGCGCCGCGGCGGCGGCCTCGGCCACCGCGACGGCCACCACGGTGTCGGTGTCGAGCGGCAGGTGCGGCCCGTGCTGCTCGGTCGAGCCGACGGGCACCAGCAGCACCTCGTCGCGTCCGACGTCGCGCCACGTGCGCCGGGCCAGGCGTCGCCGCGGGTCGCCGCTCACGTCACGACCTCGGCCCGGTCACCCCGAGCTCGCGGGTGAACCCGTCGGGCACCACGACGTGCTCGGGCGCGAGCTGGTCGATCGACGACAGCCCGAGGCCGAGCAGGGCCGAGTCGATGCCGCCGCGCAGCACGTCGAGGACGTTCTCGACGCCCGCCTGCCCGTTGGCCGCCAGGCCCCACAGGTAGGCGCGCCCGATCATCACGGCACGGGCCCCGAGGGCGACGGCCTTGACCACGTCGCTCCCCCGGCGGATGCCGCCGTCGAGCAGGACCTCGACCTGGTCGCCCACGGCCGCGGCCACCGACGGCAGCACCCGGATGGTGGCCGGGGTGCCGTCGAGGTTGTTGCCGCCGTGGTTGGACACCGAGATCGCGGTGACGCCGGAGTCGACGGCGCGGCGCGCGTCGTCGACGCGGCACACCCCCTTGAGCATGAACGGGCCGCCCCACTCCTCGCGCATCCAGACCACGTCCTCCCAGGTGGGCGGGGGCGTCTGCATCCACTCGCCGTAGGCGCCGAAGAACGTGGGTCCCTTGACCGCCCCCGGCGCCGCGAGGTTGGGCGCCGTCAGGTCGGGCAGCTCGCCGGTGCGGGCGAACGCCGCCAGCCAGCGCGGCCGGCGCAGCACCTGCGGGGCGAACTTGATCGCGGTGGCGAGGTCGACCTTCTCGGGGATCTCCGGGCTCCCCCAGTCGCGGCCCATCGAGAACGACCAGTCGAGCGTGGCGATCAGGCCGACGGCGCCGGCGGCGCGCGCCCGGTCCATCCGTTGGACCATCACGTCGCGGTCCCCGGTCCAGTACATCTGGAAGAAGGTCTGCGGGTTGACGGCCGTGACCTCCTCGACCGACCTGCTGGCGAAGTTGCTCAGCCCCATCACCGTGCCGCGGGCGGCGGCGGCGCGGGCCACGGCCACCTCGCCCTCGGGGTGGACGGCCTGGACGCCGGTCGGCGAGATGATCACCGGCATCGAGATCGGCTGCCCCATCACCGACGTGGCCTGACCACGGTCGGGCTGGTGCCCCGCGACGTGCGGGGCGAACCCGAGCTCGCCGAACGCGGCGAGGTTGTCGTCGATCGTGGTGCCGCGCTCGGAGCCGGCCACCAGCGCCGAGTACACCGACGACGGCAGCCTCTTGCGCGCCCGCCTCTGCGCCTCGGCGACGGACTCGAACCACGGGTTCTGCGCCCACGGGTTCGCGAGCCACTCGGGTCGGGACACGGGATGCCTCCTCAGCTCGGGGTGAAGCCGGCCAGGGGGTCCTCGGCGCACGCCGAGACCGGCGGCGCCGCGGGCGCGAGGACGTCCTCGCGCCGGGTGAGCGTGAGCATCACCGGCTGGTTGCGGGCGGGCGTCGTGCGCGAGTGGTCCCGGCTGGCGGCCGGGACCCGACGGTCGCCGGCCAGAGCGTGCTCGCCGTGGCCCTGGACGCACTCGGGGTCGGGGCCGTCGAGCGGCAGGCCGGTGAAGAACTTGGCCGCCATGCAGCCGCCGCGGCACGCGTCGAAGAACGTGCAGCGCGTGCAGGCGCCCGAGGTCTGCGGCGAGCGGAGGTCGGCGAACAGCTCCGAGCGCTGCCAGACCTGCTGGAAGCCCCCGTCGGCCAGGACGTTGCCGGCCAGGAACGTGTCGTGGATCGCGAACGGGCACGCGTACACGTCACCGACCGGGTCGATCAGGCACACCACGCGACCGGCCCCGCAGAGGTTGAGACCGGGCAGCGCCTCGCCGAACGGCGCCAGGTGGAAGAACGAGTCACCGGTCAGCACGCCCTCGCCGTGCGCGACGAGCCAGTCGTAGAGGACGCGCTGCTGCTCGGGCAGCGGGTGCAGCTCGTCCCAGACGTCGGCGCCGCGCCCCGACGGGCGCATCCGCGTCAGGCGCAGGGTCGCGCCGAAGCGGTCGGCAATCGCCTTGAGCTCGTCGAGCTGGGTGACGTTCTGCCGGGTGACCACCACGGAGACCTTCGCGTCGCGGAACCCGGCGTCCTGGAGGTTCTGCAGGGCCGTCAGCGCGGTGTCGAACGAGCCGGGCCCGCGGACGTGGTCGTTGACCTCGGCGGTGGCGCCGTCGAGCGAGACCTGCACGTCGACGTAGTCGGTGGACGCCAGCATCCGCGCTCGGTCGGGCGTGATGCGCACCCCGTTGGTGGAGAACTTGACCCCCACCTGGTGGTCGACGGCGTACTGCAGCAGGTGCCAGAAGTCGGGGCGGATCGTGGGCTCGCCACCGCCGATGTTGACGTAGAACACCTGCATCCGCTGCAGCTCGTCGATCACCGCCTCGCACTGCTCGGTGGAAAGCTCGTCGGGGTCGCGCCGGCCCGACGACGACAGGCAGTGCGCGCACGACAGGTTGCAGGCGTACGTCAGCTCCCAGGTCAGGCAGATCGGTGCGTCGAGACCGACCTCGAACTGGTCGATCAGGGTGCCGCCCGCGGGGGTGGTGCGGGTCGGGCGGTCGTCGAGCAGGGTCATCGGGCGGTCCCTTCGAGCTGGAGCATGTCGGACGAGGCGAGGCCGCGGAGCGCGGCCAGGTACGCCGGCCACTGCACCGGGGGCACCTCGGCGGACTCGAGAGCGCCCCGCACCGACGTCGAGCCGGCGAGGGCGCGCACGACCGCGACGAGCTCGGGCCGCTTGAGGAACGTCAGCCGCCGGTTGGCGAAGTGGTAGGCCAGCGCGCCGAAGGGCTCGGGGCGCAGGGCGACCGACGTCGACAGGCTCCAGCGCTCGTCGAGCATGGCGTCGGCCGTCTGCGTGGTCACGTCGGCCTCAGTACACGCCGCACATGCCGTCGATGGACACGTCCTCCACGAGGTCGTCGACGACGACCTCCTCGGCGACGTCCTGACCGGTGGCGGCGGGGCTCGGGTCCATGTCTGCTCCTGGGCTCGTGGGCGGTGCGGTGGGCCCAGCATCGTCGCGGCGGTGCCGGGCAGGTGTTCAGGTTCTGGACACAACCGCCCGGTCAGTAGGTGGTGATCCGCAGGCCGCGCATGCGGGCGTACAGGGTCGTGCGCGACACCCCGAGGGCACGCGCGGCGCGCGCCTTGTTGCCGTCGGCTGCTCGCAGGGCCGTGACGATGACGTCGCGCTCGGCCTGCTCCAGCGGCGCCATCGGCTCGGTGGGACGGGCGGTGCGGTACTGCTCGGGAAGGTCGTCGACCGTGAGGCCGCCGGTGGAGCGTTGCGACGCCGCGTGCACGAGCACCGCCTCCAGCTCGCGCAGGTTGCCCGGCCACGGCTGCGCGGCCAGGGCCCCGACCGCGCCGGGCGTCAGGTGCACCGACGAGCACGTGGCGACGCGCCGCAGGATCGTGGCGGCCAGCTCGGGGACGTCCTGCCGGCGGGCCGACAGCGGCAGCAGCTCCTCGCGCGTCGTCGCGACGCCGGCCAGGGCGGCGGCGCGGCCGGTGAGGCCGTCGACGGGGCCGGACGTGAGCACCAGCGCGGGCCGTCCGGGACGGTCGACGGCCGTGCCCACGAGGTCGACGAGGGCGTCGGGCAGCAGGTCGACGCCGTCGACGCAGACCGTGCCGACCCCACGGCGCACCGCCGCGTCGAGGTCGGCCGCCCAGGCGGTCGGGCCGCGGACCAGCGCGTCGGCGGCCGTCAGGACGGTGACGGGCTGACGACAGGCGAGCTCGGTGGCGCGCGTCGTCCGTCCGGTGCCGGGCGCGCCGGCCACCAGGACCGGGGCGCTCGACGAGACGGGGGGCGAGGGCAGCGGGACGCGGCGCGACGCGTCGCGCAGGTCGATGCTCAGCAGCAGGCCGTCGCGGGCCCCACCGACCCGCAGCACCTCGACGGCCACCGCCTCGCCGCTCTCGAGCGTGAGGTCGAGCGACGACCGGTCGGCGTGGCAGGGGTCCTCGGCGAGCGCACGCAGCAGCGCGAGGTCCGACGGCCCGAGCAGGTCGGACGCGGTGCGGTTCGACAGCACGAGGTCCTCGCCGATGGCCACGACGGCACGACGCCGCTGGCGCGACGCGGCCTGGAAGGCCCACAGCAGGTTCTTCTCCGACGTCCGGCTGCCCTCGAGCAGCCGCTGCTCGACGTCGTGCGCGGCGCGCTCGATGAGCGGCGGCAGCAGCGGGCTGGCGCGGTCGACCACCGAGGAGATGTCGAGGACGCCCTCGATCCGACGGGTGAGCGGGTGCCGCACCGGGTGGCCGTAGCAGCTGAACCCGCGCAGGGGCTCGACGAAGTGCTCGGGGCCGTTGACCACCATGCCGTGCCGGGTCTCCATCACCGTGCCGAGGGCGCTGGTGCCGATCGCGTCCTCGTCGAGGTTGGCGCCGAGCACGATGTTGAGGCCGTCGAAGCTCTCGCGGGCGTCGGCGTCGTCGAACCAGCGCCGCACGATCCGGCAGTCGCGGTCGACGAGGACCGTCAGGTAGCCGGTGCCCTGCAGGCTCGCCTCGAGCTCGTCGAGCACGGGGGCCGCGCCCCGCACCAGCGAGCTCTGCAGGTCGACCTCGGCGGGCACCAGCCGGTCGAACGCGCCCGCGGGGTCCAGACCGGAGAGCGCGACGCGGTGCCAGGACTGGGCGATGTCGGGGCGGACGCCGCGCGCGTCGGGGAGGTCGAGCATCGACACCTCCGACGGTCGGCGTGTGACCTGTGCCACAGATCATGCACTGTGCCACCGGGTCGTCGGATGTTCAATAACTGAACACGTCGGCCGGAGGGCCCGTGCGAGTGTGACCGGGATCACCGACGCCAAGGAGACCCCATGAAGACCAAAGCCGCCGTCGTCCACGAGTTCGGCAAGCCCATCGAGATCGAGGAGCTCGACCTGGACGGCCCCCAGGCCGGCGAGGTGCTCATCCGGTACACCCACGCCGGGTTGTGCCACTCGGACGTGCACGTCGCCCACGGCGACCTCGAGGCCAGGCTCCCGATGGTCCTCGGGCACGAGGGCGCGGGCATCGTCGAGGAGGTCGGCGCCGGGGTCACCCGCGTGGCGGTGGGCGACCACGTCGTCTGCTCGTTCATCCCCAACTGCGGCTCGTGCCGCTACTGCGCCAACGGTCAGCAGTCCATCTGCGACATGGGCGCCACCATCCTCGAGGGCTACCTGCCGGGCGACCGCTTCCCGATCACCGGGCCGCGCGGCCAGTACGGCGCCATGTGCATGCTCGGCACCTTCAGCCAGTACGGCGTCATCCACCAGAACTCGTGCGTGAAGGTCGACGACGACCTGCCGCTGGAGAAGGCCGTCCTCGTCGGGTGCGGGGTCCCGACGGGCTGGGGCGCGGCGGTCAACACCGCGAACGTCAAGGCCGGCGACACCGTCGCGATCTTCGGCATCGGCGGCATCGGCATCAACGCCGTGCAGGGTGCGCGCCTGTCGGGTGCCAAGAACATCGTGGTGGTCGACCCGCTGGAGAACAAGCGCGAGAAGGCGATGGAGCTCGGTGCGACGCACGCGTTCGCCAGCGCCGACGAGGCGCAGGAGAAGATCACCGACCTGACCCGGGGACAGATGGCCGACTCGGCCATCCTCACGCCCGGCCTGATGACCTCGGAGATCGTGGCCAGCGGCTTCAACGCGATCGGCAAGGGCGGCACCGTCGTCCTCACCGGCCTCAACAAGCTCGACGAGCAGAACATCGAGCTCCCGGGCTCGATCATGACGCTGTTCCGCAAGACGCTGAAGGGCAGCCTGTTCGGCGACTGCAACCCCACCACCGACATCCCCAAGATCCTCGGGCTCTACCAGAGCGGCGACATCAAGCTCGACGAGATCATCACCCGGACCTACACGCTGGAGCAGGTCAACGAGGGGTACGACGACCTCCTCGCCGGCAAGAACGTGCGCGGCGTCGTCGTGCACGAGCACTGACGGCGTGACGCCGACGACCCAGGGGACGGACCTGCCGACGCACGGCGGGTCCGTCCCGGTCGTCGGGCGCTCGCGCGAGGCCGAGGTGCTGGAGGCCGCCCTGCGCGGCGGCGCCCACGTCCTGCTCGAGGGACCGCCCGGCACCGGCAAGTCCACGCTGCTGCGCCGCGTCGCGTCCAGCCGGCACGTGCCGTTCGTCCTCGTCGAGGGCAACGCCGAGCTGACGCCCGCACGGCTCGTCGGCCACTTCGACCCCGCCCTCGTGCTGACGCGCGGCTACGTGCCCGACATCTTCGCCGACGGCCCGCTGCTGGAGGCGATGCGCGCCGGCGGCCTGCTCTACGTCGAGGAGCTGAACCGCATCCCCGAGGAGACGCTCAACGTCCTGCTCGCCGCGATGTCCGAGCACGAGATCGCGGTGCCGCGGCTCGGCCGGGTGCGGGCGGCCGAGGGCTTCGGCGTCGTGGCGGCCATGAACCCGTACGACGCGATCGGCACCGCACGCGTGTCGGCGGCGCTCTACGACCGCACCTGTCGCATCTCGATGGGCTACCAGTCCGCCGAGGCCGAGGCCGAGATCGTCGACCTGCGGGCACCGGGGCTCGACCCGGACTGGCGTGCCCGCGTCGTCCAGCTCGTGCGCAGCACCCGCACCGACGACGACGTCGAGGTGGGGTCGTCGGTGCGCGGCGCCATCGACGTCGCACGCGTGGGCGTGCAGCTCGCCGAGCTGCGCGGCGTGCCGAGCGACGACTGGCACGTCGGCCTGGAGGCGGCCAAGGCCTCGCTGACCGGACGCATCCGGGTGCACGACGCCACCGACCGCACGCCCGAGGACGTGGTCACCCGTCTGTACGTGGCGGTGTTCGGCGCCGAGCCCTCCCCCGACGACGACCGCGCGCCCGAGGAGGGGGCGCCGGGGGAACTCTGAGCCCGCCTCCCGGGGCGGGCACCGACCCCAGCCCGAGCAAGCCCGAGTCGCGCCAGCGGCAGAGCGCGCCGCGCACCACCGGACGCTCCGAGCTCGCCCGCAACGCCCGGTTCGCCGAGCTCTCCCCCGAGGTCGGCGAGCTCGACCTCGACGCGCTCGCGTCCGCCCTCGACGACGACCCCGACGACACCCTCACCCTGGTCGTCGAGATGGCCAGGGCCACCGACGAGGGGCTCCGCGAGGCCGTGCGGCGGCTCGTCCCGCGCCTGGTGCTCGACCAGACGCGCCGCGGCACGCCGACGCGCGGCGGCGTCGGGCGTCGTCGGACGGTGCCCGCGTGGAAGGGCGGCGAGCTCGACCTCGACCGGTCGATGGACGCGGTGCTGCAGGCGGCCTCGGAGGGCCGGCGACCGTCCGTCGACGAGCTGCAGGCCACCGACTGGGCGCGTCCCACCCTCGCGCTGTGCCTGGTGGTCGACCGCTCGGGCTCGATGAACGGCGCCCGCCTCACCACCGCGGCCGTCACCGCCGCGGCGTGCCTGGGCCGGGCACCTGCCGAGCACGCGGTGCTCGCCTTCGCCGCCGACGTGTCGGTGCTCAAGGCACTCGACGCGCCGTCGCGCGCGACCCGGACCGTCGAGGCGGTGCTGGGCCTGCGTGGCCACGGCACCACCGCGCTGTCCGACGCCCTCATCTCGGCCCGCCACCAGCTCGCCCGCGCCCGGGCGCGCCGGCGCGTCGTCGTGCTGCTGTCGGACTGCCGCGCCACCGACGACGTCGACGCGGTCCCGGCCGCGCGCGGGCTGGACGAGCTCGTCGTCCTCGCCCCGGCCGGCGACGACGACGAGGCCCGCCACTTCGCCCGCCGCAGCGGCGCACGTCTGGCGTCCGTCGCCTCCGTCCTCGACGTCCCCTCCGCCCTCGCCCACCTCCTCCAGGACGACAGGCCCTGAGACGAAGGGGAGATCAGCCACGAAGCCGATCCGTGGGTTCGGCGGTGCCCATCCGCCCCGGGCACCGGCCCGCGCCGACACGTCCTCCGAGCCGATGGGTGCCGACGAACCGACGGACCGGCGCCGTCGTTCGAGCACCCCAGCGGCGCGTGCGCCGGCGTAGACCCGCACCCACGGACCGCACCACCAGCGCCGAGTGGCGCAGAACCCGCCACGAGTGGCGCAGAAACGGGCCGGATCGCGCGTGTCGACCCCGGTACTGCGCCACTCGGCGAGCAGGCGCGGCCCCGGCGGCGGGTGGGACTACGGCTTGATGACCCGCTCGGCGACGCGGCCGACGACGAGGAAGGCGACGGCCGCCAGGGCCCAGCCGACGAGCGTCTGCTTCATCGCGGCGTTGTCGCCGGAGAAGGTGAAGATGTCGATGAACGGTCCGTCGAGCTGGCCCGCGCGGGCGAGCACCCACGAGACGATCGCGTTGTCGGGGTTGGCCTTCAGCGCGGTGAGCAGGGCGCCGACGCCGAGCACGACGGCGCAGGCCAGGGCGACGAGCCAGACCACCTGGGCCACCTTGGACCGGATCCAGCCGGCACTCTCGCCGACCTTGCGGGCCGCTCCCCTGGCGCGCGCCCTGCGGGCGGCGCGGGACTCCTCGCGGGTGGGACCGGGCTCGGGCTCGGGCACGGACGCGGCGTCGCGGCGGGCCTCGTAACCGTCGGCCACCGGGTCGTGGCCCGCGGCGATCTCGCCGGCGGTGGGAGGCGTGCGCGTGGCGGTGCCGGACGCGGTGTCGTCCCGGGCGTCGTCGCCCTTGTCCTGCTTCATGGTCCCTCCGACCGTCCCCGAGTGGTGGCACGCGGACGTGCTGACGATCACAGCAGTATGCCCGAATGCTACCGGCGGGTCACGTCGATGTGACGTGCGTCGTGCGGGGACGGCTCGGAGGTGACCGTCAGGCGGTGAGCACCATCCGGAAGCGGGGCTTGCCGTCGAGCATCTGCTGGAAGGCGGTCTGGGCCTCGGCCAGCGGCGCCTCCTCCACCATCGGACGCACCCCGGTGAGGGCGGCGAAGCGCAGGCAGTCCTCGCTGTCCTTGGCGGTGCCCGACGCGTGGCCGGCGACCAGGCGGCTGGCGAGGATCAGGTCGACGGCGGCGACCTCGAGCGGCTGCTCGGGCACGCCCACCACGACGAGGCGCCCGCGCGGCGCGAGACCGCCGACCGCCGACGTGGCGGCCGACGCGTCGGTGACCGTGGAGAGGACGACGCTCGCGCCGCCCAGCGCGGTCAGCTCCTCGGCGACGTCCTGCGTGGTGCTGTCGACGTAGTGGTGCGCGCCGAGCTGACGGGCGAAGTCGCCCTTTTCCTGGCCGCGGGCGACGGCCACGACCTCGAAGCCCATCTTGGCGGCGAACTGGACGCCCAGGTGCCCGAGCCCGCCGAGGCCGATGATCGCGACGACGTCACCGGGACGGGCGCCGCTCTCGCGCAGGGCGTTGAAGCAGGTGACGCCGGCGCACATCAGCGGAGCGGCCTCGGCGTCGGTGAGCTCGTCGGGGACGGCCGCGAGCGCGTCCGCGGGGGCGACGACGTGCTCGGCGTAGCCGCCGTCGGCGGACAGACCGGTGACCTTCTGCGCGGTGCACGAGATGAAGTCGCCGTCGCGGCACGGGACGCAGGTGAAGCACGCGCCGCCGAACCAGCCGATGCCGACGCGCTGGCCGACCTCCCACTGGGTGACGCCCTCGCCCACCGCGTCGACCGTGCCGGCCACCTCGTGCCCGGGCACCCGGGGGTAGCTGCTGGCCATGCCGCCGGCGGCCATCGCGTCGCTGTGGCAGACGCCGCAGGCGCCGGTGCGCACGCGCACCTCCCAGCGTCCCGGCTCGGGCACCTCGCGGTCGACCACCTCGAAGTCGGCTCCGGCCTGGCTCACCTGGACAGCACGCACGTGGGTCTCCTCCTCGTCGTCGGACGACCGCGGCGGCCGCCCGTCACCGATGCAACCACCGGGCGCGCCGGTGCGCACGGTGACGGAGGCCGCCGACGTCAGCGACCCTGGAACGTCGCCTTGCCGGGGCCGTTCTCGACGAAGGAGGTCATGCCGGCCTTCTGGTCCTCGGTGGCGAAGAGCGCCGCGAACTGCACCCGCTCGAGCTCCAGCCCGGTGGCGAGGTCGACCTCGATGCCGCGGTCGACGGCCTCCTTGGCCGCACGCAGCGCGACGGCCGGACCGCCCACGAACTGACGTGCCCACGCGACGGCGGCGGCGTAGACCTCGTCGGCCGGGTGCACCTGGTCGACCAGGCCGATGGCCAGCGCCTCGTCGGCGTCGACGAAGCGGCCGGTGAAGATGATGTCCTTGGCCTTGGCCGGGCCGACCAGGCGCGGGAGCCGCTGCGAGCCGCCGGCGCCGGGGATGATCCCGAGCAGGATCTCGGGCTGGCCGAGCTTGGCGTCCGACGCGCAGAAGCGCAGGTCGGTGCACATCGCGAGCTCGCACCCGCCGCCCAGCGCGTACCCGGTGATCGCCGAGACGGTGGGCTTGGGGATGTCGGCCACCGCCGTCAGGCAGGCCTGCAGCACGCCCGCCCGACGGGACATCGTGAGGTGGTCCAGCCCGGCCATCTGCTTGACGTCGGCGCCCGCGGCGAACACGCGCTCGCCGCCGTAGACGACCACCGCGGCGACGTCGTCGCGGTCCGACGCCTCGAGCGCGGCCTCGCGGATCTCGTCCTGGACGGTGAAGTCGAGGGCGTTCATCTTCGGCCGGTCGAGCCGGATGGTGCCGACTCCCCCGTCCACCTCGAGGCGTACGAACTCTCCCACGGTGTCCTCCACTCGTCCTGCGGTCACGGTCGCTCGCACGCTACCGCCCGGCCCCGTCGACGCCACCTGGACGGTGACAGGTCGGACACGGTCCGACCACTTCTGCACGCGGGGCACGAGGCGCACGCGATGATGGTCCGATGGAGATCCTCGGGGGCGCGCCGGCCCCGCTCGGCGCGAGCCTCGCCGACGGCGGAACGAACGTCGCGATCTGGGCGCCCCGGGCGTCGGCGGTGTCGCTGTGCCTGTTCGACGACGACGGTGTCGAGACCACGCTCGCCCTCCCCGGTCGCACCGACGGCGTCTGGCACGGACTCGTCCCGGGCGTCGGCGCAGGGCAGCTCTACGGCTTCCGCGTCGACGGCCACCACGACGTCCTCGACGGCGCCCGCTTCGACGCCGACGCCGTGCTGCTCGATCCCTACGCCAAGGCCGTCGTCGGCGGCATCGAGGACTCCGCGTCGACGATGCGCGGCGTCGTGGTCGACGAGACCTTCGACTGGCAGGACGACGCCGCCCCGCGCGTCCCGTGGGAGCGCACCGTCGTCTACGAGACCCACGTCCGCGGCCTCACCGTCACGCACCCCGATGTGCCCGAGGAGCTGCGCGGCACCTACGCCGGCCTCGCCCACCCGGCGGTGCTCGACCACCTCACGGGACTCGGCGTCACCACCGTCGAGCTGCTGCCCGTCCACCACTTCGCCACCGAGCCGCACGCGGCGGCCCGCGGCGTGCAGAACTACTGGGGCTACAACACCGCCGGCTTCCTCGCGCCGCACGGGCCGTTCAGCTCGTCGGGCGACCGCGGCGAGCAGGTGGTCGAGTTCAAGCAGATGGTCCGGGCCCTGCACGCCCGGGGCCTCGAGGTCGTGCTCGACGTCGTCTACAACCACACCTGCGAGGGCGGCCCGGACGGCCCCCTGGTGCACCTGCGCGGCCTCGACGACGGCGCCTACTACCGCCAGGCCGACGGCGAGTACCTCGACTCCACCGGCTGCGGCAACACCATCAACGTCTCGTTCGAGGCCGTCGCCGACCTCGTGCTCGACTCGCTGCGCTACTGGGTCACCGACATGCACGTCGACGGGTTCCGCTTCGACCTCGCGTCGGCGCTCGCCCGCGGGCGCCACCACGACGTCCGGGTCGCCGGCTCGCTGCTCGAGCGGATCGCCGACGACCCGGTGCTGCGCGACGTCAAGCTGATCGCCGAGCCCTGGGACGTCACGGCCGAGGGCTACCTCGTCGGCGCCTGCCCCACGGGCTGGAGCGAGTGGAACGACCGGTTCCGCGACGACGTGCGCGACTTCTGGCGCGGTGCCGGCGGCGGCGTCAGCGCGCTGGCGTCGCGCGTCGCGGGGTCGTCGGAGGTCTACGAGCCCACCGGACGCGGGCCGCGCGCGTCGGTCAACTTCGTCACCGCGCACGACGGCTTCACGCTGCGCGACCTGGTGTCGTACGACGACAAGCACAACGAGGCCAACGGCGAGGACAACCGCGACGGCTCGGGCGACAACCACTCCTGGAACTGCGGCGTCGAGGGCGAGACCGACCACCCCGAGGTGCTCGAGCTGCGACGGCGCCAGTCGCGCAACCTGATGGCGACGCTGCTGCTGTCGGCCGGCGTGCCGATGATCGCCCACGGCGACGAGCTCGGCCGCACGCAGGGCGGCAACAACAACGCGTACTGCCAGGACAACGAGGTGGCCTGGGTCGACTGGTCGGTCGACCCCGACTGGTCGCACCTCGCCCCGCTCGTGCGCGACCTCGCACGCCTGCGCACCGAGCACCCGCTCCTGAGCCCGGCCGCCTTCTTCACCGGCGAGGAGTTCGCCCCGGGGCGTCGCGACCTCGGCTGGTGGCACCCCGCGGGCCGCGAGCTCACCGAGGCCGACTGGCACGACAAGGACCTGCGCAGCCTCGCGATGGCGCTCGACCAGCCCGAGGGCGAGGCGCTGCTCGTGCTCTGGCACGCCGGCGCCGACCCGCAGACGTGGACGCTGCCGCCCACGTTCGCCGGTCGCCGCGTCGACGTCCTGCTCGACACCGCCGAGCCCCGGTCGTCGGTGGTGGGCACGCGCGACGGCCAGGTCGTGGTCAGCGCGCGCAGCGTCGTCGTCCTGGCCGCCACTCCGGCCTGACGTATCAGGCGGGCACCGACCTGCTCCTCCCCCTCGACACACCACCTCCCGCCGCCCTCCCGTCTCGGGCGGGGCCGGGTGGCCCTCAGCCCTGAGGGGGCACACGATGAAGAGACACCTCCGCGACAACTACTACGTCGTCGGCGAGGGCGTCGTCGACGGCGACGCCGAGCAGCACTACCGCTGCCATCGGCCGTCGACCGAGGCCTCGCTGCGCAAGTTCCGCTTCTCGCGGCTCGGGCCGCAGGGCGAGGACGTCGACCGCGACCTCGCCGCGGCGCTCGCGACCCGCATGACCGAGGGCGACAAGGCCGACCCCGACGAGGCGCGCGTCCCGTCGGGCTACACCTACCTCAGCCAGTTCGTCGACCACGACATGACGCTCGACAAGACCGCCGTGCACCTGGGCGACCAGGTGACCGTCGCCGAGCTCAAGCAGGGACGCTCGCCGTCGCTCGACCTCGACTCGCTCTACGGGCGCGGACCCCAGGGCGACGACGCACGGTTCTACGCGCCCGACGGCGTCCACCTGCTCACCGGGACGACGGCGCCCGCGCCGTCCCTCGGCGTTGCGGCGACGGCGCTGGCGCACGAGGGCTTCGACCTGCCCCGCGTCGGGTTCGGCTCGACCAAGGCCGCGCGGCGCGCACCGCTGATCCCCGACGGGCGCAACGACGAGAACCTCGTCGTCGGCCAGACGCACGCGGCGTTCATCCGCTTCCACAACCGCGTCGTCGACACGCTCGCCGCCGAGGGGACGCCGTCGCACCTGCTGCTCGGGGCGGCGCGCGACCTCGTCGTCCGGCACTACCAGTGGGTGCTGCGGCACGACATGCTGCCGCGTCTGGTCGACCCGGCGGTGGTCGACGACGTGTTCACGCACGGCCGCAGCGTGTTCGAGGTGCCGGCCCCGTACGAGCACTCGGCCCACGGGTCGGCACCGCTGCACGGGTACGCCGGCCCCGGCGACTCCCCCACCATGCCGATCGAGTTCTCCGTCGGCGCCTACCGGCTCGGGCACTCGATGGTCCGCGACGTCTACGAGTGGAACCGGGTCTTCAACACCGAGGGCGGGCTCGCGCCGGGCACGCTGGCGCTGCTGTTCCAGTTCTCGGGGACGAGCGGCGTGCTGTCACCGGGGGCGCTCGACCTCGGCGACCCCGACGCGGGCAGCTTCGAGGTGCTGCCCAGCAACTGGATCGCCGACTGGCGCCGGCTGTACGACTTCGCGCCGCTGGGCGTCCCGGGTCTCGTCGTCGAGCCCAAGCGCTTCAACGTCGCCAAGCGGATCGACACGCTGCTCGTCGACCCCCTGAAGAACCTGCCGCTCGGCTCGTTCGGCGGACGGGGCGCCGTGCCCCCGGCGGCGGGCCTCGAGCTCAACCTCGCGTTCCGCAACCTGGTGCGCGGCGGCATGGTCCGCCTGGCCAGCGGCCAGCAGATGGCCGCGCAGCTGGGCGTCACGCCGCTGACCGACGAGCAGCTGCTCGCCGGCGACGGCACGGGCGTCGTCGTCGACGCGTCCGACGCGGTCGCGTCCAGCCTGCTCGCGGCGGCTCCGCTGTGGTTCTACTGCCTGCGCGAGGCCGAGGTGAACGGCGGCCGTCTGGCGGGCGTCGGGGCGCGCATCACCGCCGAGGTGTTCCACCGGGCCATGGAGGGCAGCGCGACGTCCATCGTCCGCGACCCGTCCTGGCGCCCCCGGTTCGCCCGGGCGGACGGCACCTTCGAGATGGCCGACCTGCTGATGTTCGCCTTCGAGGGCAGGCCCGACCTGCTCAACCCGCTCGGCGACTGAGCAGACCCGGGAGGTCGGTGCACCGGTGCGGTCCCACCCGTCACCGGCGCACCACTCCCCACGGAAGTCCGACGGGACCCCGGCAAGTTCTCCGGGGTCCCGTCGGTTTCCCAGGTGAACCTGGGAAACCGACACCCGGCAGCGGTTCGTCAGCCGACGACGCGGACGGACGCGGCGGCGCGGCGCAGGACGCGGTCGTAGACGCCGAAGCTCGCGGTGTCGTGGGTGCTGAGGCACAGCACGACGGCGGTGGCGTGGCCGGCGGCGGGGACGACGGCGGTGACGTGACGCGCCCCGGAGCCCGGGTCGGTGCCGTAGGCGAGGGCGGCGAGGGCGTGACCCACCCGCTCGGTGCGCACGTCGTCGTAGCGGCCGTCGGCCCGCAGGCTCTCGGCCGCGCCGAGCGCGAACACGAGGGGGTCGTCGGCGTCGGCGTCGTGCACGGCGACGGTGACCGTGGCCGCCGACGGACGGCCCGCGAGACGGACGGCGCAGAACGCGGTGCCGGCGACGTCCGCGTCGGCGGCGCTGCGCGACAGCGCCTCCAGGTACCAGCCGAGGCCCTCGCGCTGGACGGGGTCGACGACGGCGAGCCGGTCGAGCAGGTCGTCCTGGTCGTGGACGCGGTCCTCGACGGCGGACGCCACCGGGACCTCGTGGAAGTCGGGGGGCAGGTCGACGTCGATGAGCGGACGGGCGTGGGCGACGGGCATCAGGTCGTCTCCTCGTCGTGGTCGCCGGCGGCGGCAGCGCCGCGCACGCGGTCGGCGAGGGACGGGCCGGGGCGGGTCGCCGGCGCGAAGGACGCGTCCTGGAGGTCGGGGGCGTCGGCGTGGGCCGGGTGGTCGAGCGCGTCGAGGAGCCGGTGCGCGCCGGGTGCGGCCGCGGCGCTCTCACGCACGCGCGGGTCGGCCTCGCCGTCGCCCACCCCGATCAGGTGGGGCACCGCGCCGGCGAGCGAGGCGACGTCGGCGACGGCGCCGCCCGCCCCGCGGGTGCGCTCGCCGCTCGCGTCGACCCAGACGTCGACCGCCCCGTCGAGGGCGTCGAACGCCGCCTTCAGGTCGCCCGCGACGTCGGGCTCGTCGCCGATCGCGTCGAGCGTGTCGGTGAGCTCGTCGGCGGCACGGGCGAGGGCCGCGGCGGCGACGCCGTGCTCCTCCTCGAGCTCGTCGACCTGGCGGTCGAGGGCGGACCGGCGGCCGGACGCGTCGTCCTCGCCGGCCAGCTGGCTCACCTGCTCGGCCAGCTCGGCGGCGCGGTCGTGGCGTCGGGCGAGCCCGTGGCGCCACTCCTGCCAGGCGGCCGTGAGGTCGGCGACGGCGCCCTCGACGGCGTCGAGGCGGGCGCGCAGGTCGGAGACGGCGTCGACCACCGACGCGCCGCGGGGGCCGCGCCAGACCGAGTCGACGACGGTGGCGTCCAGCCGTCCGCGTCCCTCGGCGAGCAGCAGCACGGCCTCGCGCAGGACGACGGTCACGTGGTCGACGGCGACGAGGTCGCCGACGACCGGGTCGCGTCCGAGGAAGCGCTCGGGGTTCACGGGCGGCCGTCCGCGTCGGCCGCGGCGCGACGGGCCTCGGCGCGGGCGTCGTCGGCACCGGTCGCCAGCACCTGCCGCAGCACCGTGCCGGCGTCGTCGGACTGCTCGGCCAGCCGGGCGAGCCGGGCGTCGAGCCGGGCCAGGGCGGTGGCGACGGCGGCCGCGTGCGGGGCCGGAGCGGTGTCGCCGGCGACGACGTCGGCGAGCATCCGTCGCACCGGCGGGGTGGCGTGCGAGAAGGACTCCATCGCCTGCGCGAGTCGTGTCACCTCGGCCTCGACGCTGCTCAGGGCTCCCACGCCGCACCTCCTCCACCGGATCGGGACCCCAGTGTGTCCCACCAGGGGGTCACACCCCAGCACGGGCGCGGCGACGTGGCGCGCGACACGACGAGACACCGTCCGACCCAACCCTCGGGGAGGTCTCCCGACTCGACGGTGGCGGGCAGGCCTCCGCAATCCCGTGGGGCTGCGTTCTCGGACGCTCGACGCCCTGGGGGGCGCCTTCGGTCCTCGGCCTTGCCCGACGGGCGCGGACGACCTGCCCGCTGACCACCGCCGAACCGGGAGACATCCCCTAGGTTGGACGCATGTTGCCCCGCATCCCCGTCATCGACGTCGAGCCGGTCGTGGAGGGCGGCGCCTACCCGGCCAAGGCCGCCGTCGGCGAGCCGTTCGCCGTCAGCGCCCGCGTGTTCCGCGAGGGGCACGACCTCCTCGGCGCCGGCGTGGTGTTCACCGACCCGTCGGGCACCGACCTGCCCCTGGTGCCGATGGTGTTCGTCGACAACGACCTCTGGGCCGCGCACGCGTCGTTCGACGAGGTGGGGCCCTGGACGTTCCGCGTCGAGTCATGGAGCGCGCCGTACGACACCTGGGAGCACGACGCGACGGTCAAGATCGAGGCCGGCGTCGACGTCGAGGTGATGCTCGCCGAGGGCGCGCAGCTGCTCGGCCGCGCGGTCACCGGCCTGCCGAGGGCCGCCCGCGAGGAGGCCACCATCCTGCGCGAGGCCGCCGCCCGTCTCGGCGACGCGAGCCTCGACGTCGGCACCCGCCTGTCGTCGGGCCTCACCCCGGCGGTGCGCGACGTCATGGCCCGCTACCCCGTCCGCGACCTCCTCGGCAGCACGCAGGCCTACCCGTTCTTCGTCGACCGCGAGCTGGCGCTGTCCACCGCCTGGTACGAGTTCTTCCCCCGCTCCGAGGGCGCGTACGTCGACGCCGACGGCACCGTCGTCCCGGGCACGCTGCGCACGGCGATGGACCGCCTGCCCGCCGTCGCCGCGATGGGCTTCGACGTCATCTACATGCCGCCGATCCACCCGATCGGCAGGGTCAACCGCAAGGGCCCCAACAACACGCTGGTCGCCGGGCCCACCGACCCCGGCTCCCCGTGGGGCATCGGCTCGGCCGAGGGCGGCCACGACGCCGTCCACCCCGACCTCGGCACCATCGACGACGTCGACGCCTTCGTCGCCCGTGCCAACGAGCTCGGGCTCGAGGTGGCCCTCGACTTCGCGCTGCAGTGCGCGCCCGACCACCCCTGGGTCGCCGCGCACCCCGAGTGGTTCACCACCCGCGTCGACGGCACCATCGCCTTCGCCGAGAACCCGCCGAAGAAGTACCAGGACATCTACCCCCTGAACTTCGACAACGACCCCGAGGGCATCTACACCGAGATCCTCCGGGTGCTGCGGCACTGGATGTCGCACGGCGTGCGGGTGTTCCGCGTCGACAACCCGCACACCAAGCCCGTCGGCTTCTGGGACCGGCTGCTCAGCGAGGTCCGCCGCACCGACCCCGACGTGATCTTCCTGGCCGAGGCGTTCACCAAGCCCACGATGATGCGGGCGCTCGGCACCGTCGGCTACCACCAGAGCTACACGTACTTCACCTGGCGCAACACCGCCGCCGAGCTGGCCGAGTACCTGGTGGAGGTCTCGCACGAGAAGTCGCACGTCATGCGTCCGAGCTTCTGGGTCAACACCCCCGACATCCTGCCCACGATCCTGCAGCACGGTGGCCCCGACGCGTTCCGCACCCGCGCGGTGCTGGCCGCCACCGGGTCGCCGTCGTGGGGCGTGTACGCGGGCTTCGAGCTGATGGAGCACACCGCGCTGCGCCCCGGCGGCGAGGAGTACCTCGACTCCGAGAAGTTCCAGGTGCGCGTGCGCGACTGGGCCGCCGCCGACGCCGAGGGCACCACCCTGGCCCCGTACCTGACGCGGCTCAACGAGATCCGCCGTGCGCACCCGGCGCTGCGCCAGCTGTCCAACGTCACGATCCACCAGAGCAGCGACGAGCGGATCCTGGCGTTCTCCAAGAAGGCCGGCGACGACGTGGTGCTCGTCGTGGTCAACACCGCGCCCTGGGCGACGGTCGAGACCACCCTCAAGCTCGACCAGCCCGAGCTCGGGCTGGAGTGGGGCGCCCACGTCGAGGTCGAGGACGAGCTCACCGGCGAGCGCTACACCTGGGGCGAGTACCCCTACGTCAAGCTCGGCCCCACCACCGCCGGCGAGCGTCCCGTCCACGTCCTCGCCCTGCGCTGACGCGGCCCGGACCTCCCGGGTCGCGCACGGGGCGCGTTCTCGACAGGATGGGGGAATGGCCGTGACCCCCGAGACGACGCCAGAGCAGCACGCCACCGACGAGAGCAGCACCGAGGTCGCGACGACCCCGAAGGGACCCGCGCCCGACCCCGACTGGTTCAAGAGCGCGGTCTTCTACGAGGTGCTGGTGCGCTCGTTCCAGGACTCCTCCGGTGACGGCGTCGGCGACCTCGCCGGCCTCACCGAGCGCCTGGACTACCTGCAGTGGCTGGGCGTGGACTGCCTGTGGCTGCCCCCGTTCTTCCCCTCACCGCTGCGCGACGGCGGGTACGACGTCGCCGACTTCACCGACGTCGCCTCCGACATCGGCACCATCGACGACTTCCACGCCGTCCTCGAGGCCGCCCACGAGCGCGGCATCCGCGTGATCATCGACTTCGTCATGAACCACACGTCCGACCAGCACCCGTGGTTCCAGGCCTCGCGCGCCGACCCCGAGGGTCCGTACGGCGACTTCTACGTGTGGTCCGACGACGACACCCGCTACTCCGAGGCGCGGATCATCTTCGTCGACACCGAGGCGTCGAACTGGACGTGGGACCCGGTGCGCCAGCAGTACTTCTGGCACCGCTTCTACTCCCACCAGCCCGACCTCAACTTCGACAACCCCGCCGTCGGCGAGGCGATCATCGAGGCGCTGTCGTTCTGGCTCGACATGGGCATCGACGGGTTCCGGCTCGACGCCGTCCCGTACCTGTTCGAGCGCGACGGCACCAACGGCGAGAACCTCCCCGAGACGCACGCGTTCCTCAAGAAGGTGCGCGCCTACGTCGACGAGCACTACCCCGGACGCGTGCTGCTGGCCGAGGCCAACCAGTGGCCGGCCGACGTCGTCGACTACTTCGGCGACCCCGCCGTGGGCGGCGACGAGTGCCACATGTGCTTCCACTTCCCGGTGATGCCGCGGATCTTCATGGGCGTGCGACGCGAGTCGCGCTACCCGATCAGCGAGATCCTCGAGCAGACGCCGACGATCCCCGACCACGCGCAGTGGGGGGTGTTCCTGCGCAACCACGACGAGCTGACCCTCGAGATGGTCACCGACGAGGACCGCGACTACATGTGGAACGAGTACGCGATCGACCCCCGCATGAAGGCCAACATCGGCATCCGACGGCGGCTCGCCCCGCTGCTCGACAACGACACCAACCAGATCGAGCTGTTCACCGCGCTGCTGCTCAGCCTGCCCGGCTCACCCGTCCTGTACTACGGCGACGAGATCGGCATGGGCGACAACATCTGGCTGGGCGACCGTGACGGCGTCCGCACCCCGATGCAGTGGACGCCCGACCGCAACGCCGGGTTCTCCCGCGCCACGCCCGGCAAGCTGGCGCTGCCGGTGATCATGGACCCGGTCTTCGGGTTCCAGAGCGTCAACGTCGAGGCCCAGCAGGCCAGCTCGTCGTCGCTGCTGCACTGGACGCGCCGGATGATCTCGATCCGCAAGCAGCACCCCGCGTTCGGCCAGGGCAGCTTCCGCGACCTCGGCGGGTCCAACCCGTCGGTGCTGTCGTACGTCCGCGAGCACGGCGACGACGTGATGCTGTGCGTGCACAACCTGTCGCGCTTCCCCCAGCCGGTCGAGCTCGACCTGCACACCTACCAGGGGGTGCGCCCGGTCGAGATGCTCGGCGGCGTCGAGTTCCCGCCGGTGGGCGAGCTGCCGTACTTCCTGACGCTGGCGGGGCACGGGTTCTACTGGTTCCGGCTCGACCGCAGCAGCGCCCTGATCGAGAACGCGGGCCCGGCATGACCGCCCCCGCCGACCTGTCGATCCTCACCGACTACCTGCAGCACCAGCGCTGGTTCGGCGCCGACAGCGCGGCCACCGTCAGCGGCGTGCGCACGCTGCAGTGGCTCCAGGAGCCGACGGACGGGTTCGGCGTGCGCGTCGCGCTCGTCGACGTCACCACGCCCGACGGCCCGCAGCTGTACCAGCTGCCGCTGTCGTACCGCGCCGAGCGCAGCGACACGATCGCCCACGGCTTCGTGGGCGTCGCCACCGTCGACGCCGGCACGTTCCACCTGTACGACGCGGTGCACGACCCCGACGCCCGCGCCGTGCTGCTCGCCGGGTTCACCGGGGGCCCGGTGCCGTCCGACCTCGTCTACACCGCGTCCGACGACCTCGAGCTGACGCCGGAGTCGACGTCGGTGCTGCTGTCGGTGGAGCAGTCGAACACCTCGCTGGTGGTCGACGAGGCCCTCGTGCTCAAGCTGTTCCGCCGGCTCAACCCCGGCCGCAACCCCGACATCGAGGTGCACGAGGCGCTCTCGCCCGAGGGCGGCGACAGCGTCGCGGCCATCCGCGGGTCGCTGCGCACCCGCCTGGGTGACGACGACGCCGAGGAGTACGACCTCGCGATGCTGCAGCGCTTCCTGCGCACCGCCACCGGCGGGTGGGACTCTGCACGCGCCAGCCTGCGCGACCTCGTCGCCGAGCCCGACCTCGAACCCGAGGAGGCCGGCGGCGACTTCGGCGCCGACGCCGAGCGTCTCGGCCTGACCACCAGGCACGTCCACGAGATGCTCGCCGAGCACTTCGAGACCCGCGAGTGGGGGGCCGCCGAGCTCGGCGACCTCGCCGACCGGTTCGGGGCGCGGCTCGACGAGGCCGTCGCCGCCGCGCCGCAGCTCGAGCCGTTCGCCGACGCCGTGCGCGCCCGCTACGACGACGTCCGCGACCTCGACGCCACCGTGCAGGCCCAGCGCGTGCACGGCGACCTCCACCTCGGGCAGTCGCTGCGCACCACCGCCGGCTGGAAGATCATCGACTTCGAGGGCGAGCCGTCCCAGGCGATCGCCGACCGCGTCCGCCTCGACTCCCCCGCCCGCGACGTCGCCGGCATGCTCCGCTCGCTCGACTATGCCGCGCGCTCGGTGCTGGTCCAGGCCGGCATCGACGCCGAGAAGCTCCAGGAGCGCGCGAGCGCCTGGGTCACGCGCAACCGCACCTGCTTCCTCGACGGCTACGGCTTCGGCGATGACGAGGCGCCGCGGCGCCTGCTCGCCGCCTACGAGCTCGACAAGGCGGTCTACGAGGTCGTCTACGAGGTGCGCTACCGGCCCACCTGGGTCGACATCCCGCTGCGCGCCGTCGCGGACCTCACCTCGTGAGCGCGGCCCGTCCGGCCCGCCGCCACCACCCCCGCAGCGTGAAAGGATCCCCAGATGCGTGAACTCGATCGCCACCTGTTCGGAGAAGGTCGTCACGAGGAGCTCTGGAAGGTCCTCGGCGCCCACCCGACCGCCACCGGCACCTCGTTCAGCGTCTGGGCCCCGCGCGCGCGGACCGTCCAGGTCGCCGGCGACTTCAACGGCTGGAACGGCGGCGAGCACACGATGTCGCGCGACGACCTCGGCGTCTGGGAGCTCGAGGTCGAGGGCGTCGGCCCCGGCGCGCTGTACAAGTACAAGGTCGAGTCGCCCGACGGGCGCTGGACCGACAAGGCCGACCCGATGGCCCAGTACGCCCAGCAGCCGCCGCAGACGGCGTCCGTGGTGTACCGCAGCGACTACACCTGGGACGACGCCGCGTGGATGACGCAGCGCGCCGCCAGCCGTCCGCACGCCGAGCCGATGAGCATCTACGAGCTGCACCTCGGCTCGTGGCGCCTCGGACTGACGTACCGCGAGATCGCGGCCGAGCTGGCCGACTACGTGCGCGACGCCGGCTTCACCCACGTCGAGCTGATGCCCGTCATGGAGCACCCCTTCGGCGGGTCGTGGGGCTACCAGGTCTCGGGCTACTACGCGCCCACGTCGCGCTTCGGCGAGCCCGACGACTTCCGCTTCCTGGTCGACACGCTCCACCAGGCGGGCATCGGCGTCATCCTCGACTGGGTGCCCGCGCACTTCCCCAAGGACGAGTTCGCGCTGTCGTACTTCGACGGCACCGCCACCTACGAGCACCCCGACCCGTGGCGCGGCGAGCACCCCGACTGGGGCACGCTGATCTTCGACTTCGGCCGCAACGAGGTCCGCAACTTCCTCATCGCCAACGCGCTGTACTGGATGGAGGAGTTCCACGTCGACGGCCTGCGGGTCGACGCCGTCGCGTCGATGATCTACCTCGACTACTCCCGCGAGCACGACCAGTGGCGCCCCAACATCCACGGCGGCCGCGAGAACCTCGAGGCCGTCGCGTTCATGCAGGAGCTCAACGCCACCGCCTACAAGCTGCACCCGGGCGTCGCGATGATCGCCGAGGAGTCGACGGCGTGGCCGGGCGTCACGCGCTCGACCGACCACGGCGGCCTGGGCTACGGGTTCAAGTGGAACCTCGGCTGGATGCACGACTCGCTGGGCTACATGCGCGAGGAGCCGGTCAACCGGCGCTACCACCACCACGAGCTGTCGTTCGCGATGATGTACGCCTACGCCGACAACTTCCTGCTGCCGCTGTCGCACGACGAGGTCGTGCACGGCAAGGGCTCGCTACTCACCAAGATGCCCGGCGACCGCTGGCAGCAGCTGGCCAACCTGCGCGCCTACTACGCGTTCCAGTGGTCCCACCCGGGCAAGCAGCTGCTCTTCATGGGCAGCGAGTTCGGCCAGGAGCGCGAGTGGAGCGAGGAGCGCAGCCTCGACTGGGGCCACCTCGACGACCCCGGTCACGCCGGGCTGCTCCGGTTCGTCCACGACCTGAACGTCGCCTACCGCGAGCGTCCGGCGCTGTGGGGCGCCGACCACGACCCCACCGGCTTCACCTGGATCGACGCCGACGACCGCGACCACAACGTGTTCTCCTACCTGCGCTCGTCCGGTGACGACCAGCTGGTGTGCGTCGTCAACTTCGCCGGGGTGCCGCACGAGGACTTCCGCGTCGGCCTGCCGTCCGGTGGCACGTGGCGCCAGGTGCTCAGCTCGGACGACCTCGCCTACGGCGGGTCGGGCGTCGTCAACGACGAGACGCTGACCGCCGACGAGGGCTTCGCCTGGAACGGCTGGCCGAGCTCGGTGGGCCTGCGCGTGCCGCCGCTCGGCGCGGTGTGGCTGGAACCCGTCCGGTGACGCCGCCCCGCCTGCGACCGGGCGCGGGTGGCGTGCACGACCTCGTCCTCGACGGCCCGGTCGACGCCGAGCTCGTGGCCGAGCTGCTCGAGGAGTCGCTGCAGCACGACGAGGTGCGCCGCATCGAGGTGCGCGTCGACCTCGCGGACGTCACGAGCCTGCGGGCGCTGTCGCGCGCGGGCATGCGTCGCGAGGGCGTGCTGCGGATGCCCGACGGCGACCAGGCGCTGATGGCCCGCGTCGTCGGCGACCCCCAGGCCGGCACGCACGAGGGCTTCATCGCGATGCTCAACGCCGGGCTCCCCCGCAAGCGGGTGATCTCGCAGGGCCTGATCCACGACGCCGACGGCCGTGTGCTGCTCTGCGAGCTCACCTACAAGCGCGAGTGGGACCTCCCGGGCGGTGTGGTCGAGCCCGGCGAGTCACCGGCCGACGGCCTGGTCCGCGAGCTCGAGGAGGAGCTGGGCACCACCTTCGAGGTGCTCGGCCTGCGCACCGTCAACTGGCTGGCCCCCTGGAGGCAGTGGGACGACGCGTGCGTCTTCGTGTTCGACCTCGGCACCCTCGACGCCGCCGCGACGGCCACGATGGACCTCCAGCCCACCGAGATCGCCGCCGTGCACTGGTGCGACCCCGAGACCGTCGCGTCTCGGGCCGCCGCCGCCACCGTGGCCCTGCTCGAGGGCCTGCCCGCGTCGTCGTCGGCCTACCGGGAGCGTGGCGTCCCGCGCTGACGGTGGGGGAACCAAACACCACGTTCACGTGGTAGTTGGTCCGATGCGCGGGAGATCTCCCGTGCTTCGGCGGATCTGCCATGGGCGGTGGGGCTGCTGGGACGGCGTGGCCACACCGCGGACGGCTAGCCCGCTAGAACCCCTCGCCGTCGACGACGCCGCCGTACTGAGCGAGCACGCGCGGCAACCCGTCCCCCTCGGGGGGCACGTAGAGCAGCACCTGGTGGTAGTAGCGGAGCAGGCCGGCGGTGTAGAGCTTGTCGGACAGGAAGGCCTTCTGGGCCGAGCCCTCGGGCCACGAGACCTCGACGCCGTCGGCGATCTCGTACCCGTCCTGGCGGAGCAGGGTGGCGACGACGAGCGCGCCGCCGTCCTCGGTGCGCATCGCGAACTCGACGGGACGCGCACCCCACGACTGGCTGAACGTGACGCCCTTGATCGCCGAGGACTGGCCGGCCACCTGGCGCATCTGCTGGATGAACGAGTCGTCGACGACCTTCTTGGCCTCGGCGCCCTGGGGGTCGCGCAGGGCGGCGGCGTAGTCGGTGATGGCCTGGGCCGGGGTGGCGGCGAGGCCGGCGCCGTCCTTGGGCTCGATCGTCTCGAGCGACCCGGCGTCGTCGGTGGCGAACGCGGGCAGCCGGGTGCTGAGGAGGGCCTCGGGGCTCGCGACCATCGTCCACTCGGCCGTCGCCGAGGAGCGGGAGAAGATCTGGACCTTGGTGACCTTCTTGACGTTGTCGCGCACGATCGCGACGAACCACAGCGGGTAGGCGTCCAGGCGCGGGGAGAGCACGCGCTGGATCTCGAGGTCCTGCTCGGGGTCGAACGGCTGGGTGGCCTGGAGCCGCTTGGCGACCTGCAGGGCGCCGGAGTCGATGGCCAGGACGGGCCCGGACTCCACGGTGCCGAGGGGCTCGGGGTCGAGCAGCTTGAGCGCGTTGGCACGGACGTCGGTGTAGCGGCCGTAGATGGCGTCGATCTCGCGTCCGTCGGCGGCGACCTTGCTGATCGGGGCGGCGTCCTTGCGCTGCGGCACCTCGCCGCACCCGGCCAGCACCGCCAGGCCGAGGACGAGGGCGGCGGCGCAGCAGCGGCGTGTGCGGGTGCTCACTCGACCCCCAGGGCGCGGCGCAGGCGCGAGCGCCAGCTGCCGCCGGGGTCGTCGTCGGGGCGGCCGTCGTCGCGGCGGTCGGTCCCGTCGGCGGGGACGTCCTCGACGACCTCCTCCACCACCTCGAGGCCGTCGGCCTCGGACGCGGAGATCTCGCGCTCCTGTCCGTCCTCGTCGACGAGCACGTACACGACCTCCTCCTCGTCCTGCGGCTCGGCCGGTCCGGGTGCGTCGGGAGGCGGCACCGCGGGTGCGGGGACGGGCGCCGCGGGCTCCGCGTCCTCGTCGTCGATGATCTCGTAGCCGTCCAAGTCGTCCGGGGCGACCTCGTGCTCCACCCCCTCGGCGTCGACGAAGACGTAGCGAGCGTCCCCGTCGTCCTCGGACGCGTCGGCGCCGCGCCCGGCGCGCCGCAACGGCATGCCGCGCACCTGCATCAGGCCGAGGAACGCGATGCCGAGCCCCGCCGCGACGCCACCGGCGCCCATGACGAAACCCCCGCCGACGTCGTACGCGGTGGTGATCTCGAGGCCCTCGAGGTCGGAGTCGCCGACGGAGAGCACCGCGAGGGACACGGGCTCGTCGGGCAGCCGGACGGTGATCGAGGCGCCGCCGAGCCCGGCGGACTGCGCGACCCACCAGTCGAGCGCCGTCGGGGCGGCCGAGAGGTTGGGCTCGCCCTGCTCCTGCGTGGTGCTGATCTTCCACGGCACCCGGACGCGGGTGATGCTGAGCCGCTGGGTCTTGCCGAGGTAGTTCTCGACGTCGACGGCGTTGCCCAGCCCCACGAAAACGGGCTTGTCGTCCGGCACCTCGGCCAGCACGCTCACGGTCGGGCCGGCGTACGCGATGGCCTTGGGGGTCGTGACCACGGCGACGCCGACGGTGTCGATGGGGTGCGGGCCGGTCGTGGCACGGTCGTCGGGCCCGAGGACGATCATCAGCGCCGCACCGGCCACGGCGACCACGACGCCGACGAGCAGCACGAGACCACCGACGATCCGCCGCACAGTCCCTCCCCGAGCCGACGCCCGGCACCCTCCTGCGCCGGGCTCCGCGAGCCAGGTCACAGCGTACGGTCCCGGGCCCCGGTCGGCGTGCGGGACGCCCCGGCCGTCGCCGGTCGTGCGGTGCGCCCGCCGCCCCGCGAGGATGGGCCCATGGCTGACGTGAACGGCAGGACCGTGCTGGTGACCGGCGCGACGGGCGGGCTCGGGTCGCTGCTCGCCCGCGGGCTGGCCGAGGCGGGCGCCCGCGTCGTCGTCTCGGCCCGCGACGAGGGGCGTCTGGGCGAGCTGGGCGTCGACGGTGCGGTCGTGCTCGCCGCCGACCTCACCCTCCCCGGTGCGCCCGAGGACCTCGTGGCCCGCACGGTCGAGGCCACCGGGTCGCTCGACGGGGTCGTGCACGCGGCCGGCGTCGTGGCGTTCGGCCCGGCGTCGGAGGTGGACGACGACGTCGTCGACGAGCTGCTGCTGCTGAACTACCTCGCGCCGCTGCGCCTGGTGCGCGCCGCGTCGCCGCACCTGCCCGAGGGCGGCTTCGTCGCGGCGATCAGCGCCGTCGTCGCCGAGCGCCCGATGCCGCAGATGGCGGCGTACTCCGCGAGCAAGGCCGCCCTGTCGGCCTACCTGACGAGCATCCGCACCGAGCTGCGGCGCCGCAAGGTGCGAGTGCTCGACGTCCGGCCGCCCCACACCGAGACCGGCCTGGCCACCCGCCCGGTCGCGGGCGAGGCCCCGAAGATGCCCACGGGCCTGTCCCCCGACGCCGTCGCCGCGCGGATCCTCGCGGCCATCACCGACGACGAGACCGACCTGGCGTCGGACGCGTTCTGACCGCCCACCGCTCCAGCACCATTCGCCACCCGCCGTCCGACGGCTCGCCCGCCCACGCGACGTAGCCGTCGGGGCGCACCAGCAGCGACGGCCCGTGGTCCGCACGTCGGACGACCGTCGCCGGGGCGTCGACGTCCGGGGCGCCCGGCCCCAGCACCAGGACGAACCCCGCGTCGCGCTGCGCCTCGGCCAGGCGCCCGTCGACGAGCGGGACGTCTCCTGCGCGGGTGCCGACGAGCCGGTGCCCGCCACGGCCGCGCCCGTAGGCGATCGCCACCCCCGAGAACGTCCCCGCCGCCCGGCGGGCCACGGGAGGCAGACGCAGCAGGCCCCCGAGCAGGACCCGTCGCACCAGCACCGCGGGCCGCGTGCGCCACGTCATCAGCCGGATGGTGGCGCCGCTCGTCCGGAGCACCAGCCGCCCCACCGGGTGGCGTTCGTCCTGGTAGGTGTCGAGCAGCGCGTGGTCGGCGCCGTCCAGCACGGCCGCGAGCTTCCAGCCCAGGTTCGCCGCGTCCTGGATGCCGGTGTTCATCCCCTGCCCGCCCGCGGGAGAGTGCACGTGCGCCGCGTCGCCGACGAGCAGCACCCGTCCGTGCCGGTACCGCGCCACCTGCCGCTCGTCGCTGTGGAAGCGCGACGACCAGCGCACCTCGCCCCAGCCGTGGTCGGTCCCGAACGCGCGCCGCACGGCACGTCGCACGTCGCCGGGGTCGACCGGGGCGTCGTCGTCGGCCGCGAGCTCGCGGTCCCACGCGATGACGCGGAACCAGCCGTCCCCGAACGGCGCGACGAAGGCGAAGCAGCCGTCCGCGGCGTCCACGCTGATCAGCCCGTCCGGCGGGTCGGCCAGCCGCACGTCGGCCAGCATGATCGACCTCAGCACCGTGACGCCGGGGAAGTCGGCGCCCACGAGCTCGCGGACCGTGCTGTGCGCGCCGTCGGCGCCCACCACCCAGGACGCCCGCAGCAACTGGGCGTCGTCGGCGGCGCGCACGGTCACCTCGACGGCCCCGTCGTCCTGGCGCAGCGACGTCACCTCGGCCCCGCGCAGCACCCGGGCGCCCACGTCCCGGGCGTGCCGCTCCAGCAGGCGGTCGACGTTCACCTGGGGCGTCATCAGCACGAAGGGGAAGCGGGACGGCAGGCGAGCGAGGTCGACGCCGGCGTGACCCAGCAGCGCGAGCCGGTCGACCGTCCGGCCGGTGGCCACGAGCTCTTCGGCGATCCCCCGGGAGTCGAGCAGCTCCAACGTCCGGGCGTGCACGCCGAAGGCCCGGCTCAGCGGCGACGGCTCCCGGCGACGGTCGAGCACGACCACCGACCGTCCCGTCCGCGCGACCTCGGCCGCGAGCACCAGGCCCGCCGGACCGGCGCCCACCACCGCCACGTCCACCTGCTCCACCGTCGCCACCTCCACCAGGTCAACACTCGTTGACCTGCGACGGTACGCCGTGTCCGCGTCGCGGTCAACGATCGTTGACCTACGATGGTGCGGTGCCTCGATCCGCAGCCGCCACCCGCGCCCGCGTGCTCGACGCCGCCCGCACCCGGTTCGGCGCCGACGGCTACGAGCGGACCACCATCCGCGCCGTCGCGGCCGACGCCGGCATCGACCCGGCGCTCGTGATGCGGCACTTCGGCAGCAAGGACGGGCTGTTCGCCGAGGCCGCCGACCTCGACCTCGCGCTGCCCGACCTGACCGGCGTGGCCCCGGCCGACGTGCCCGCGCTGCTCGTCGAGCGATTCGTGGCGGTGTGGGAGCAGGACGCGACGTTCATGGCGCTGCTGCGGGCCTCGGCCTCCAGCGAGGTCGCCGCGGCCCGGATGCGCGAGGTGTTCGCCGACCAGGTGGCACCGGCGCTCGCCGCCGTGGCCGTGGACCGTCCGGTGGAGCGGGTGGCGCTCGTGGGGTCACAGGTGCTCGGCCTGGCGGTGGCCCGCCACCTGCTGCGGGTGCCGGCCCTCGTCGACATGGACGCCGACGCGCTGACCGCCTGGATCGGCCCGGTGCTCGTCGGCTACCTCACCGACGCCGCACCGGTCTAGAACAGCGCCGCGCTGAGGGCGCGCCGGGCGGGGCCGACGCGGGGGTCGTCGCTGCCGACGACGGTGAACAGCTGCACGAGGTGGTCGCGGACGCGGTTGCGGTCGTCGCCCGCGGTGCGGCGGACGAGGTCGATCAGCCGGGCGAAGGCGTCGTCGACGTGCCCGCCGCTGACGTCGAGGTCGGCGACGAGGAGCTGGGCGTCGACGTCGGTGGGCGCGTCGGCGGCGGCGCGGCGGGCGGCGTCGAGGTCGGCGCCGCGGGTGCGCTGCATCAGCCTGACGCCCGCGAGGCGCTCGGCCGCCTCGACGTCCTTGGGGTTCTGCAGGACGAGCGCCTCGTAGGCCGCGACCGCGCCCTCGAGGTCGTCCGCGCCCAGGCGCTCGTCGGCCTCGGCGAAGCGCGGGTCGTCGACGTCCTCGTCGGCGTCCTGCGGGACGGTGCTGCGGGGAGCCGCCGTGCCGGCGACGCCGTTGGACACCGCGACCTTGATGAGCTCGTCGAAGTAGCGGCGGACGTCCTCCTCCTCGACCGTGCCCTGGAACAGCGGCACGGGCCGCCCGCTCACCAGGCCGAGGACGAACGGGACGCCCTGCGCGCCCACGGCCTGGGCGATCTGGGGGTTGGCGTCGACGTCGACGCGGGCGAGCAGGATGCGTCCGCCGAGGGAGTCGACGACCGAGGCGAGCGTGGCGTTGAAGGTCTCGCTCTGCGGCGAGCGCGCCGACCACAGCGACAGGACGACGACGTGCGTCATCGACGCCTCGACGACCTCGGCCTGGAAGTTCTGCTCGGTGACGTCGACGACGTAGGCACCGGCGGCCGGGGCCGCTCCACCCGCGGACGGTGCGCCGGGCGCCTGCTGCTGTGGGGCGGGGTTCTTGAAGGCCGACAGGTCGACGGCACCGGGCCGCGAGAAGCTGCTCATGGCCCCATTCTGTCCCAACCGCACCGACCGGACGAGGACGGGGCGGGGAGGCTATCCGCCGTAGGGGTCGTCCCGGCTGATCGTCTTGCGCAGGCCCGAGCGCTGGACGACCCGCTGGATGGTGAGGTCGCGCTCGTCGGGCTGCCCGATGTAGCGGATGTCGCGCAGCCCCTGGGCCTGCGCGGCGGACTCGAACACGAAGTGGCCGTAGCCGAGGATCCGGCCGACGAACGGCTTGGCGACGGTGATGTCGAGGATCCGCGAGATCGGCATCGTCGCGGTCTTGACCGAGAGCACGCCGCTGGCGCGGAAGACCCGCATGTTGGTGACGACGAAGACGTCCATGTGCCAGGTGAGCGCGATCCAGGCGGCGTGGCCGAGCAGCCCGACGCCGAGCACGATCGGGATCCACGCGACGTCGACGCGCCAGTACAGCGCCCAGACCCACAGCAGGAGCGCGAGCACCGCCTCGACGACCGAGCGGCAGTAGACCACCCAGTGGTGCCGGACGACGTCGATCGTGTGCTCGCCCTCCTCGGCGAGCAGGTGCTTGCCGATCTCCTGGTCGGGGATCAGCCGCAACCACTCGCGCAGCACGCCGAGCACGGCCGACCTCAGCCGACGAGGCGCTCGAAGAACAGCCGCAGCTGGCCAAAGCCCTCGATCACGGCGTCGAACGCGCCGCGCACGGAGTCGGCGGCCGAGCCCGGGCTCGTCAGCAGGTAGTACACCGCGAACGCGATCACGATCAGAAGGGCGATCTTCTTGACCACGATCGACTCCTGGGGGGATTGAGGGTGTGGCGGATCAGGGCATGCGACAGCCCCAGGGTCGTTTATAGCCCAGTCGGGGCGGGCGGGGACGCAGGCGCGCCGCCGTCCGTCGCCGTGTCGACCACGCGGTCGAGCAGGGCGTCCGCGGCCCGGAACGGGTCGGTGGCACCCGCCAGCACGTCGTCGGCGAGGACGTCGAGGCGCGAGTCGCCCGAGACGTCGGCGAAGCTCTCCCGCAGGCGGGTGACGGCGATGGCCTCGATCTCGTCGCGCACCCGGAGCCGTCGACGGCGCTGCAGCTCCCCCGTGGCGTCGAGGTGCGCGCGGTGCTCCTCGATGCGCGCCGCGAGGTCGTCGAGCCCCTCGCCCTGGGAGGCGACGGTGCTGACGATCGGCGGGCGCCAGGAGCCCTCGGGCCGCTGGCCGAGCGACAGCATCGACCGCAGGTCGCGGGCCACCTGCCCGGCCCCCTCGCGGTCGGCCTTGTTGACGACGTAGACGTCGCCGACCTCCAGGATCCCCGCCTTGGCCGCCTGGATCCCGTCGCCCATGCCCGGCGCGAGCAGCACGACGGTGGTGTCGGCGAGGCCCGCGACGTCGATCTCGGACTGCCCGACGCCGACGGTCTCCACCACGACGACGTCGCAGCCGGCCGCGTCGAGCACCCGCACCGCCTGGGGCGTGGCCCACGACAGGCCGCCGAGGTGGCCGCGGGTGGCCATCGACCGGATGTAGACGCCGGGGTCGGTGGCGTGGTCCTGCATGCGGACGCGGTCGCCGAGCAGCGCGCCGCCGGAGAAGGACGACGACGGGTCGACGGCGAGCACCCCGACGCGGTGCCCGCGCTCGCGCAGCCGGGTGACCAGCGCGGACGTCGTCGTCGACTTGCCGACGCCGGGCGACCCCGTGACGCCCACGACGTGCGCGGTGCCCGTGTGCCGGACCAGGAGCGCACTCACCTCGCGCAACCGCGGCGAGGCGTCCTCGACGAGCGAGATCAGGCGCGCCACCGACCGCGGGTCGCCCTCGCGGGCCCGCTCGACGAGCGCCGGCACGTCCACCTCACGCCGCGCCACGTCAGGACCCTACCGACCTGTCGGTGCGTGGTGATGCCAGGACGTCACCACGCACCGACAAGTCGCACGTCAGGCGCCGGGGACGCTGATGACGAGGGCGTCGCCCTGGCCACCGCCACCGCACAGCGCCGCTGCGCCGGTGCCGCCGCCGCGGCGGGCGAGCTCGAGGGCCAGGTGCAGGACGATGCGGGCGCCGCTCATGCCGATCGGGTGACCGACGGCGATGGCGCCGCCGTTGACGTTGACCTTGTCCTCGTCGATGCCGAGCTCGCGGGCGCTGGCGATGCCGACGGCGGCGAAGGCCTCGTTGATCTCGACCAGGTCGAGGGACGCGGGGTCGATGCCGCCCTTGGCGCACGCCTTGGCGATCGCGTTGGCGGGCTGCATCTGCAGCGTGGAGTCGGGGCCGGAGACGCTCGCCGACGGACCGATCTCGGCGATCCAGGTGAGCCCGAGCTCCTCGGCCTTGTCCTTGCTCATGACGACGACCGCGCAGGCGCCGTCGGAGATCTGGCTGGCCGAGCCGGCGGTGATGGTCCCCGCCCTGTCGAACGCGGGACGCAGCTTGCCGAGGGAGTCGGTCGTGGTGTCGGCGCGGACGCCCTCGTCGGCCGACACGGTGACGGGGTCGCCGCGGCGGCTGGGGATCTCGACCGGGACGATCTCGTCGTCGAACAGGCCGTTCTTCTGGGCCTCGGCGGCGCGCTGGTGCGAGCGGGCGCTGAAGGCGTCCTGCTCCTCGCGGGTCAGCTGCAGGCCGTCGGCGTTGCACTGCTCGGTGAGCGCGCCCATGGCCTGGTCGGTGAGCGCGTCCCACAGCCCGTCGTGCGCCATGTGGTCGACGAGCGTGGCGTCGCCGTACTTGGTGCCCTCACGCGACGTGGGCAGCAGGTGCGGCGCCTGCGTCATCGACTCCTGGCCGCCGGCGACGACGACCTCGTGCTCGCCGGCGCGGATCAGCTGGTCGGCGAGCGCGATCGCGTTGATGCCCGAGAGGCACACCTTGTTGACGGTGATCG